>CALXDY010000001.1 GCA_944387225.1 uncultured Oscillospiraceae bacterium
GTGCGGCATCGAGCTCTCCTTCGACATGGCCAACGAGATCTCCGAGCGCACCCCCAACCTCTGCCACCTGGCCCCTGCCGGCAACACCTACATGGAGGACCTGGAGCGGGCCGGCGGCGTATATGCCGTCATGGCGGAGCTGGCCAAGGCAAATCTGATCGACACCAGCCTCCTCACCTGCACCGGCAAGACCATCGCGGAGAATCTGGAGGGCGTGGTAAACCGGGATCCGGAGCTGATCCGTCCCATCGATAACCCCTACTCCAAAACCGGCGGCATCGCCGTGCTCAAGGGCAACCTGGCTCCCGACGGCTGCGTGGTCAAGCAGTCCGCCGTGGCTCCCGAGATGATGGTGCACCAGGGTCCCGCTCGGGTCTTCGACTGTGAGGACGACGCCATCCAGGCCATCTACGCCGGAAAGATCGTGGCCGGTGACGTGGTGGTCATCCGCTACGAGGGCCCCAAGGGCGGCCCCGGCATGCGGGAGATGCTCAACCCCACTTCCGCCATCGCCGGCATGGGACTGGACAAGGACGTGGCCCTGATCACCGACGGCCGCTTCTCCGGCGCTACCCGGGGAGCTTCCATCGGCCATGTGTCTCCTGAGGCGGCCTCCGGCGGCCCCATCGGCCTGGTGCAGGAGGGGGACCAGATCGCCATCGACATCCCCAACCGCTCCATCCAGCTGCTGGTCTCCGATGAGGAGCTGGCCCAGCGCAAGGCCAAGTGGGTCTGCCCCGAGCCCAGAATCAAGACCGGCTACCTGGCCCGGTATGCCAAGCTGGTGTCCTCCGCCGACCGGGGAGCCGTGCTGGAGTAATCCATCCTAACAAAAACTGCATTGAGTGCAATAAACGGCACTCCGTTTGGGGAACGGTAAATCAACCGTCTCTCAAACAGGGTGCCGTTTCGTTTTGTGATGTGCTGGTGCTGTTTTATGTTCCAAAGGGGCAGATGGGGTAATGGCATTCCTGGCAGCCCAGGCACAGACCGCCCTCCCCCAGCGCGGCGATTTGGGCGCGGGTTACGGGGACACCTGCCGCAATCCTTGGTATCAGCAGATCGAAGATGGTGGCCCCGGCGTACATGACGCAGCCCGGCAGACCCAGAATAGGCATTCCGTCTTCAAAGTAGCCCAGCAGGAACATGGCGCCGGGCAGGACCGGCGCGCCGTAGCAGACCACGTCCGCACCTGCCGCCTGGATGCCCCCGGGGGTGTTGTCGTCGGGATCCACGCTCATGCCTCCGGTACACAGGATCATGTCAGGCTTTTTTGCCCGCATGGCCAGCACCGCCCTGCGGACATTCTCCACCCCGTCTCCGGAGTAGATCACATCCTGCACCTTGATGCCATATGCCTTCAATTTCTCCCTGACAACGGGGGTGAAGGTGTCCTTGACAAGTCCCTGCTTCACTTCGCCTCCGGTAGCGATAATACAGGCGGTTTTGAAAATAAAGGGCTTGATCGCCAGCAGTGGCTGTGTGCCAGCGGCCTGTTCCATGCTTTGCAGCTGTTCTTCCGAGATGAGAAGGGGGATGGCACGCATGCCCGCCACCTTGTCGCCCCGGCGAACTGCGGTGCCGCCTTTCCGTGTGGCGATGATTGCCTGGCCCTGGCTGTTTACCGCCGTGAGACGGGGAGAATCCACCAGGAACAGACCGTCACAGGCGGCTTTCAACTCGATTTTGCCCTCTGTGACGGGACTGCGGGTCATGTTCTCCTGGCCGCACAGCTTGAGCAGACGCTCCGCTGCATCATTCTCATGCACCATACCGGGCGTCATCTCCCAGACGTAGAGATGCTCCTTACCCATGGAGAGCAGCACAGGAATGTCTTCCTCTGTGACCACGTACCCCTTACGAAAGCGGGGGCCTTTATAGACATCCTTGATGATTTGGGTCATATCATGGCATAGCACATGCCCCACCGCATCCTCTGTCCGTATCCGTTTCATCTCAGCACCTCAGTTTTGCATCGGCCTGTGTGCGGCCTTGCTTTATCATGATGGAGGACATATGCTCAGCGGCTGCCGTTCTGCGGTTTCGTACCTGCGGGCCCGGTTTCCCGGCATAACAATGCTCCCCCTTTGTTTGACGGTGTATGCATCACGGTCTCTCTGGGAGGAGCATATTGGGGTTGAATCAAATGGGATGCTTTGGAGTCAGCTTCTTGTACCGGCACAGCCGGTCGGTGCAGTTGTCACACCGCAGGGCCAGGTTGGAACCGTGCCAGAAGCGCTCCGGATGACGGAAAAAGCGCACCTCCCAGCAGATAAGCACCACCACCCCCATCCAGAACAGGCTTTGGGCGTACCAGTGGAGCACCGTCATCAAGGGGGAGGCCATCATCCAGGAGCCCCAGGCAAAAATCCGGCAGTTGACGCAGCACCGGTTGTTCATGAGGAAGAACTGGAAGGGGCAGAAAAACAGCACGCAGATCAGGTCACACAGGTAGTAGAAGGCGCACAGCACCACCAGCTCTGCGGCCCGCAGCACTGAGCCCCAGTGATACAGAAGGCCGATGAACAGGTTCACCGCCAGCCAAAGGACGGCTACCTTTGCCGCGCCCCGGTTTTGCTGCTTCACCGCCTGGGCCAGGGCATCCTTGTCGTAATCCGCCGTCAGTTGGCACCCGGTGGGGTACTGTTTCAGACAGCCCCGGGTCAGACGGCTCTTGGGGTTGAGCTGGGCCGCCATGGAACAGAACACCGCCGCCCAAAGGAGGATCAGGGGCAGAGTGAGGCCCGTGGAGGCGGTGAAGTCCAACTGCTCCGGAGCGGCCAGGTAGATGATCCCGATCAGAAGGAAGATTCCGGCCCGCAGGGCAAAGTCCATCAAATAATGGCGGGTAACGGGGGTGAGAACAGGAATCTGGGGTCTCATAGCTCCCGCCGCCCTTCCAGCGCCCGCATGAGGGTAGCGTCGTCGGCGTACTCCAGATGGCTGCCCACAGGGATGCCGTAGGCCAGGCGGGTCACCTTTACCCCGAAGGGCTTGAGCAGCCGGGCCAGGTACATGGCGGTGGCTTCCCCCTCGGTGTCGGGGTTGGTGGCCATAATGACCTCGTGGATGTTCCCCTCCGACACCCGCTGCACCAGGGACTGGATGTGCAGGTCGTCGGGACCCACATGGTTCATGGGGGAGATCACACCGTGGAGGACGTGGTACCGGCCGGGATACTCCCGGGAGCGCTCCATGGCCACCACGTCCTTGGGGTCGGCCACCACGCAGATGGTGCCGGCGTCCCGCCGTTCATCCAGGCAGACGGAGCAGGGCCCCTCTCCCTGGGTCAGATTCTGGCAGATGGGGCAGCAATGGATATCGGACTTGGCCTCCACAATGGCTTGGGCGAAGGCGTCGGCCTCCTCCTGAGGCATGGACAGCACATAGAAGGCCAGGCGCTGGGCGGACTTGACGCCCACGCCCGGGAGCTTGGCAAACTGCTCGACCAGGCGCTCCAGCGCGGGGGGGAAATACTGCATGATAAACCTCCTTGTCTCTCCAAAGGGGGGGAGACAGTAAACTCAGTGGGCAGCCCGAAGGGCGGCGATGGCGCCTGGGATGTCCTGGGCGCCGTACACGGCGGAGCCGGCGACCAGCACGTTGGCTCCCGCCTCCACCACCAGAGGGGCGGTTTTGGGGGAGATGCCGCCGTCCACCTCCAGCTCACAGGCGGGGTTATACCGGTCGATGATGGCCCGGGCCTGACGAATGGTGTCCAGCTGGGACTCCATAAAGGCCTGGCCGCCGAAACCGGGCTCCACCGTCATCACCAGCACCATGTCCAGCTGCTCCACGTAGGGGAGGATGGCACGGGCATCGGTAATGGGCCGGAGGGCCACCGCCTTCTTGACCCCGCACTGCTCCATAACCTTCAGGGCCTGGGCGATCCGGGTGGGGTGATCGGCCTCCAGATGGATGGACAACAGGTCGGCTCCGGCCTTGGCGAAGTCTTCAATGTAGCGCAGGGGCTTGTCAATCATCAGATGGACGTCCAGAAACATGTCCGTATGCTTGCGGATGGACTGCACCACAGGAATGCCGATGGTCAGGTTGGGGACGAAACAGCCGTCCATCACATCCACATGGAGGTAGTCGGCGGAGGATACCAGCCGGATATCCCGTTCCAGATTGCAGAAGTCGGCGGAGAGAATGGAGGGGGAGACCTTAATCATTAGATGACCTCGCTTTCACAGATGGCGTTGTAGGGGCAGGGAGCAGGCGGCGCGCATAGGATG
This sequence comes from uncultured Oscillospiraceae bacterium, assembly GCA_944387225.1. GTDB lineage: Bacteria > Bacillota > Clostridia > Oscillospirales > Oscillospiraceae > Lawsonibacter. The sequence goes on from CALXDY010000001.1 coordinate 4,239, forward strand.
CAGGGCGGAAGGGAGAGGGGCCCCTCTCCGGTGAGCCCCGGGGGACAGTGCCGCTCCAGGCTGCTCCCAAGCCTCCTGTTTCAGCGCTGCCAGCCCCGGAGAGCCTGCCGCTTTTCAGATAGCCGCCCCCGGTGGGATGTCCCGCCGGGGGCGGTGTGCCGGATCAGATATAGAAGTCGGCGGTCATGATTTCCTGGGCGTGATAGCCGCTGTCCGCCAGAGCTCGCATGATTTCTTCCTTGTGGTCGTGTCCAAAGGCCTCCAGGGTGACCTTCAGCTCCACGCCGCTCTGCCGGTTGATGTTGACGAACTGGTTGTGTTCCAGCTTGATGATGTTGCCGTTGTGCCGGGCCAGCAGGCCGGACACCCGCATCAGCTCACCGGGACGGTCGGGCAGCAGCACGGAGAAGGTGAAGATTCTGCCCCGGTTGATGAGGCCGTGCTGTACCAGGGAGGCCATGGTGATCACATCCATGTTGCCGCCGGACAGGATGGACACCACATTCTTCCCCTCGATATCCAGATGCTTCAGGGCGGCCACACTGAGCAGACCGGCGTTTTCCACCACCATCTTGTGCCGCTCCATGATATCCAGGAACGCGTCTACCAGCTCAGAGTCGGGAATGGTGATGATCTGATCCACACTGGCCTGGACATAGGGGAACACCAGATCGCCGGGGGTCTTAACGGCCACGCCGTCGGCGATGGTGTTGGCGGTGGGAAGGGTGACCACGTGGCCGGCCTCCAGGCTGGCCTTCATGGAGGCGGCGCCCTCCGGCTCCACGCCGATGACCGTCACGTTGGGGTTGAGCAGCTTGGCCAGGGTGGACACGCCGGCGGCCAGTCCGCCGCCGCCGATGGGCACCAAAATCACATCTACGTCGGGGAGATCCTGGAAGATTTCATAGGCGATGGTACCCTGGCCGGTGGCCACGCCCAAGTCGTTGAAGGGATGGACATAGGTCAGGCCCTGCTCCTCGGCCAGCTGGGCGGCTTTTTCGGCGGCCTCGTCAAAAACCTCGCCGTGGAGGATGACCTGGGCGCCGTAATCCTTGGTGTTGTTTACCTTCACCAGCGGGGTGGAGGTGGGCATGACGATGGTGGCAGAGACGCCGGCTGCCTGGGCGGCGTAGGCCAAGCCCTGGGCGTGGTTGCCCGCGGAGGCGGTGATCAGTCCCCGCTCCTTCTCTTCCTGGGTCAGGGTGCTGATCTTGTAATAGGCGCCCCGAATCTTGTAGGCTCCGGTTACCTGCATGTTTTCCGGTTTGAGGTAGACCTGGTTGCGGGTGTTCCGGGACAGGACGGGGGAGTAGATCAGGTTGGTGGGACGAATCACACCCTGCAGGGTTGTGCGGGCGGCTTTGAACTGTTCCAGGGTCAGCATGGCGTTCTCCTTCTCTCTTAGGTTTCTTATCGTTCCATCATACTCCTATAAACGGGAAAAAGTCAAGGAGGCTGCAGGGGGAAGGGCTTGCCACCGGGGAATAATTTTGATAAAATCAGGGGGTAATTCCGTTGGAACAGGCCGGGAAACCGGCAGTGGGGAGGCATTGGATGAAGCTGAGGACAAAGAAGGGAGCCATTCTCTGCGCCGCCGCAGCGGCGGGCTTGACCGCCGGATTGATATGGGCAAATTCCGCACTGATGACCCAGGAGTATATCCTGTCCAGCCCAATGCTGCCCGCCGCCTTTTCCGGGTACCGGATCGCCCAGGTATCTGATCTTCATAATACCGAGTTCGGGCAGGACAACAGCCGGCTTTTGGAGCGCCTGGCTGACGCAAAGCCGGACCTAATCGTGGTGACGGGGGATCTTCTGGATTCCAGACGGACGGATCTGGATGCGGCCCTTCGCTTTGGACAGGCAGCTGTCGCCGTGGCTCCTGTTTGCTATGTGCCCGGCAACCATGAAGGGCGTATTCCGGAGATCTACGCCCAGTTGAAGCAGGGGTTGGAGGAAGCGGGGGTAACCGTTTTGGAGGATGAACGCACCACCCTTGTCCGGGAAGACGCTCAGATTGCCTTGATCGGGCTGCGGGACGTGCTCAACGAAACGGAGGCCGGGATCCAGGCCAGACTTGCCGGGCTGGTGTCTCCGGAGGATGAATTCCAGATCCTGCTGGCCCATCGGCCGGAGCTGTTCCCTGCCTATGCCAACTGCGGACTGGATTTGATCTTCAGCGGCCATGCCCACGGAGGGCAGGTGCGTCTGCCTATTGTGGGTGGGCTGATTGCCCCCAACCAGGGGCTGTTCCCCACCTACCAGGCTGGGCTGTACCGGGAGGGGGAGAGCACCATGGTGGTCAGCCGGGGCCTGGGCAACAGCCTGTGCCCCCTCCGGGTGAACAACCGCCCGGAGCTGGTGGTGGTGGAGCTGCGGGCCCTCCCTTGACAGGGCGGCGGTTCTGACATAGAATGAGACCCGCTTGGGAAACAGGGCGGAAGGGTCCGCCGTTCAGATACAAAAGGAGTAGAAAACCGTGATTGAGTTAAGAAATCTCAGCAAAACCTTCCCCACGGAGGAGGGGCTGTTTACCGCACTGGATCAGGTGAATCTCACCATCCGGGACGGGGATATTTACGGCATTATCGGCATGAGCGGAGCGGGAAAGTCCACCCTGGTGCGGTGTATCAACCTGCTGGAGCGGCCCACGGAGGGGCAGGTGCTGATTGACGGGGAGGACCTGATGTCCCTCAGCCCCGCCGCCCTGCGGGAGAAGCGGCGGAAGATTAGCATGATCTTCCAGCAGTTCAACCTGCTGATGCAGCGCACCTGTCTGGACAACATCTGCTTCCCCATGGAAATCGCCGGTGTGCCCAAGGCCAAGGCCCGGCAGCGGGCAAAGGAGCTTTTGGAGGTGGTGGGCCTGCCTGACAAGGCGGAGGCCTACCCCGCTATGCTGTCCGGCGGCCAGAAGCAGCGCGTCGCCATCGCCCGTGCCCTGGCCTCCGACCCCCAGGTGCTGCTGTGCGACGAGGCCACCTCCGCCCTGGACCCCACCACCACCCGCAGCATCCTCCGGCTGATCCAGGATATCAACCGCCGCCTGGGCATTACGGTGATCGTCATTACCCATGAAATGGCAGTGGTGGAGGAGATCTGCTCCCATGTAGCCATTCTGGACCACGGCCATGTGATGGAGACGGGGACGGTGGAGGAGGTATTCTCCAACCCCAAGACGGAAGCGGGCCGCAAGCTGGTATACCCCGACGAGACCCCCCAGGAAGCCTCCGGACAGGGGCGGATGGTGCGGATCGTGTTCAAGGGCGGATCCTCTCAGCAGCCGCTGATCGCCTCCCTGGCCATCGACTGCGGGGTGAAGGCAAGCATCCTCCGGGCCAATACGAAAACCATCAACGGACAGGCCTTCGGCACCATGCTCATCGGTCTGCCGGAGGATGAGGAGCAGGTGGGCCGGGCCATGGCCTATCTGAACAGCCAGCCCAATCTTACCGTGGAGGAGGAAACCGGCAATGCTGAATGAATGGATGCAGAACCCTGAGGTGATCCGCCTGCTGCAGCTGAACAGCGACGGACTGCTGTTTGCCATCTGGGAGACGCTGTACGTCACCATTATCTCTACCTTGTTCGCCTATGTGATCGGCCTGCCCCTGGGGGTGCTGGCGGTGGTGGGGGAGGAGAACGGGGTGCTGCCCCTGCCCAAGTGGCTGATGGCCGTGATGAATACGGTGATCAACATTCTCCGTTCCGTCCCCTTCCTGATCCTCATGGTGGTGGTTATCCCTCTGTCCCGGCTGATCCTCCAGACCTCCATCGGAACCAACGCCACCATTGTGCCTCTGATCGTGGCCGCCTTCCCCTTTGTGGCCCGGCTGGTGGAGGCATCCCTGCGGGAGATTGACAGCGGCGTGATCGAGGCGGCCCAGTCTATGGGCTGCTCCCCCTTCCAGATTATTACCAAGGTGATCCTGCCGGAGAGCCGGCCCTCTCTGATTTCCGGGCTGACCACCGCCTTTATCACCATCCTCAGCTACGGGGCCATGGCCGGCGCCATCGGCGGCGGCGGTCTGGGCTCCATGGCCCTGAACCTGGGTTACCAGCGGCGGATGAATATCATCCTGTGGGTGTCCGTGGTGGTGCTGGTGATTCTGGTGCAGATCTTCCAGTCCATCGGTACCCGTGCGGCGGTCCGGACGGACAAGCGGATCCGCTCTCAGGCGGACAAGAAAAAGGCCCGGGACCGGCACAAGAAGAACGTGCGCCAGCAGCGCAGATTTCCCGGCGCTATGTAACCGTTTGGGAAGGGCGGACAAAAAATTCCTTTGTCCGCCCCTCTTCTTTTGTTCAAAGTGAAAACTTGACAAGGCGGCGGACCATAGGCTATACTGGGTGCAACCCAAGCGGAACTGAATACGCCCCTCAAACGCAGAGAAGAGGAGAGTAGACCGAGAGATACGGCAAAGAGAGCCCGGTACGGTGGAAACGGGTACGGAAGGCTCGGTTGAAGATGGCCTTGGAGCGGCGCGGCTGACTGCATGACGCATAGGTCGCGACGGGTGCGCCCGTCAAAGCGCAGGAGTATGTTTGTACTCCATAAGGCTTCTGCCGTGAGGCAGAGGTGAAGCAAGGTGGTACCACGAAGCGGAATGCTCTCGTCCTTGAACAGTATTGTCAAGGGCGTTTTTTTGTGCCTTGATTGGGTGAATATCATCATGCAAGGAGAAATGAATCATGAAAAAGACTGCCGCTGTGTTCCTCACCGCCGCCTTGAGCCTTGGCCTGCTGGCCGGCTGCTCCTCCGCCGACGGCGGGGATACCGTCACCTTGAAGGTGGGCGCTTCCCCTGCTCCCCACGCCGAGATCCTGGAGGTGGCCAAGGACATCCTGGCCGACCAGGGGATCGAGCTGGACATCGTGGAGTTTAACGACTACATCCAGCCCAATACCGCTGTGGAAAACGGCGACCTGGACGCCAACTACTTCCAGCACATCACCTACATGAACGAGTTTAATGTCAGCGACGGCACCCACCTGGTCAGCGCCGCCGAGGTGCACTATGAGCCCTTTGGCCTCTACGCCGGCAAGACGGCCACTCTGGACGAGCTGGCCGACGGCGCCCAGATCGCCGTGCCCAACGACACCACCAACGAGGCCCGCGCCCTTCTCCTGCTGGAGCAGGAGGGGCTGATCACCCTGCGGGAGGGCGCCGGCATCACCGCCA
>CALXDY010000002.1 GCA_944387225.1 uncultured Oscillospiraceae bacterium
CCTGCATCTGAAGGACAGGCCTGTTCATGCCATTATCCCACAGATCCCGTCCAAACGCAACGGGTGCGCTTTACTTCACCTTGCTGATGGCGGTAATCACAGGAGTAGCACCGTCCACCCCCAGCTCGCCGGTATAGGTGATCTCCACCGAATCGCCCTCAGCAAGCCCATCCGCACTGACGCCTTCGCCATAATCCATGACCTGGCATTCGCCCTGGTCGGTGAGCAGTACCAGATAGTCATCCAGCCGGTTGATGATTCCCCGGACTTTCTTTGTCTCGGCCTGTGCCTCGGTCTGCGGCTGGCCGGAGCTTCCGCCCGCCGCCTGCCCGCCGCCCGTCCTGCCGCATGCGCTCAGGGCAGTAATCACCAGCGCCAGGGTAAGTACCAGACAGATCTTTCGTTTCATCATCATGTTCCTTTCTTTGCTCCTGCAGAGGATTTGTCTGTTTCCCGGGCGGCCTTCCCGCCCGGGTTCCGATGGTTAGACTCCCAGCCGTGCCGCAAAGTTGGGGCAGACCTGCAAAAGAAAGGAATTCTTTATAATCTTCAGATTCTGTCCGGCTACAGAAGCGCGGACTCCACCGCCGCCTGGGGAGCCAGCACAGACACATACCCCTCCAGCTTCTCCACGGCCTGTTCAATCACCGACGCAGGCAGCTCCGGCGTGCCGAACACCGGGTAGAACACATGGCGGCTCTCCGGCCAGGCACAGGTCCGGCCGTCGGTGCCCGCGATGGCGCTGAAAATGATGCCCCCCTCATCCCGGGCACAGAAGTCCCCGGGATAGGTGTGCAGTTCCCTGCCGCCCCGGCCCTGGAAGGGCTCCTTCTCCGTGGCCGGATAGAGGGTCACCGGCCCCTGCAGCCGCTCCACATCGTGGGTGCCCGAGAGGACCAGGGTGGTCAGTTCCAGCAGGAAGGGCACCGCCGTCACCGGGTTGTCCGCCGGAAAGGGCTGTCCCTTGAACATCACCGACTCAAACTGGAGCAGCACCGGATAGGTCTTTTTGAATTTTTTGAAAAAGCGGACATAGGGGTGCTCCCCGAATACCGCCTTGCGCTCATAGTCGGGATACCGCCGCCGGCAGGCCTCCAGTTCCTCCGCCGCCAGGGCGAAGAAGTCCTCCTCCCGCCACTGCTCCCGGGCGGGGTAGCGCACCTCCACCACGCCGAAGGGGATGTGCTCCAGCCCTGTCTGCTTGTGCATCCGTATCATGTCACCCGCTCCTTTCCGGCCGGCTCCGGCAGCACGGCCCTTGGGAATATGATACCCATTTCCGGCCTCCCCGTCAATGGCCGGCAAACACAGCGCCGGAACGGCCTGCGAGGCCGCTCCGGCGCTGCCGGTATCCTATCTTACAGATCCAGGGCGGCGGCCACCTGCTTCAGGGTCTCCGCCGAGCGGCGCAGCTGCTCCCGCTCCCCCTGGTCCAGCACGATGGGCACATGGGTCTCCACCCCGTCCAGGCCCACGATGGCGGGCATGCTCAGGGCGATGCCCTCGATGCCGTACTCCCCGTGCATCATGGTGGACACAGGCAGGATGGACTTCTCGTTGCGGACGATGACCTCGCAGATCCGCTTCACCGACATGGCGATGCCGTAGTAGGTGGCGTGCTTCTTGGCGATGATCTCATAGGCGCTGGTCTTGACCTTCTCGGCGATCTCCCGGGTGGAGGTGTCGTGGTCAAAGTGGCCCCGCATCTCGCAGAAGTCGTTGAGGGGGATGCCTGAGACGTTGGAGCTGCTCCACACGGCGATCTCGCTGTCCCCGTGCTCGCCGATGATGAAGGCGTGGACGCTGCGGCTGTCCACACTGAGGTGCTGGCCCAGCTGGTATTTGAGCCGTGCGGTGTCCAGCACGGTACCCGAGCCGATGACCCGGTGCTCCGGCAGGCCGCTGAGCTTCAGGGCCGCGTAGGTCAGGATGTCCACCGGGTTGGAGACGATGAGCAGGATGCCCTGGAAATCCCGTTTGGCGATCTCAGGGATGATACCCTTGAAAATGGCCACGTTCTTGTGGACCAGGTCCAGCCGGGTCTCCTCCGGCTTCTGGTTGGCGCCGGCGGTGACGATGATGATCGCCGCGTCCGCGATATCGTCATAGGTGCCGGCATAGATGTTCATGGCCCCGGCAAAGGGGATGCCGTGGGCGATGTCCTTGGCCTCGCCGTCGGCCTTGTCAAAATTCACGTCCAGCAGCACCAGCTCAGAAAACAGGTGACTCTGCATCAGGGCAAAGGCGGTGGCGGAGCCCACAAAACCGCAGCCGATCACAGCCGCCTTCCGGGGATTGAGCTTGGGATGTGTCATATGCGTCTCCTTTCCAGTGGTAAACGGGGCCGGTCCCTTGGGACCGCCGCCGGCTCTCTTTGATTCGGCCTTATAATACTACTATTTTACTCTGATTTCAGTTGCAGGTGCAATATATTTTAGATTTTTCTATTCTTCCGTCAAACCCGCCGCAGGCTGTCACACCTGCGGCGGGCCGCTCTTTGTCCGGTCGGGTTCAAACGACCTCCGGGCGCAGCCGGAGATAGAGCTCCTCCCGATTGTCCGGGGTGATGTGGCACAGCCGGGCCCCCGGCAGCGACCGCACCCGGTTCAGAAAGGGGGAGTCCGCCGGTTTGACGGCGGCCCGGGCGCCCTCTTCCATCAGTCCCGCC
>CALXDY010000003.1 GCA_944387225.1 uncultured Oscillospiraceae bacterium
GCCGCTGGCGGTGGTGCCGTACAGATACCGGCTGATGAGAGGATAGCAGGCGAACATGGAGAAGGCCTTCTGGGCCAGCAGAATCTTGCAGCCTGCCTCCTGCTGCACCTGCCGGAGAAGCTCCAGATTTTTCTTCAAAAGCCCCTCGTCCACCAGGAAATAGGGGGTGTTCAGCTGTGCCATGTCAGTCCACCAGGACGGGGTTCTCGTCGATCTGCCAGGGCAGGCCCCACTGGTTCAGGGCGTCCATGTAGGGATCGGGATCGAACTCCTCCACAGTGTAGACGCCGGGCTTTGACCACTTGCCGGTAAGCAGCATCATGGCCCCCACCATGGCGGGCACGCCGGTGGTGTAGGAAATGGCCTGGGAGCCCACTTCTTTGTAGCACTCCTGGTGGTCACAGATGTTGTAGATATAGGCCTTTTTCTCCTGGCCGTCCTTCTTGCCGGTGAAGATGCAGCCGATGTTGGTCTTGCCCACGGTGCGGGGACCCAGGGTGGCCGGGTCAGGCAGCAGAGCCTTCAGGAACTGGATGGGAACAATCTTGTGGCCCTCAAACTCCACAGGCTCGGTGGAGAGCATGCCCACGTTTTCCAAACACTTCATGTGGGCGAGGTAGCTCTGGCCGAAGGTCATGAAGCAGCGGATGCGCTTGACACCGGGGATATTCTTGGCCAAGCTCTCGATCTCCTCGTGGTGAAGCAGGTACATGTCCTTCTGGCCCACCTGATCGAAGTTGTACTCCCGCTTGATGGACATAGCGGGCACCTCCACCCACTTGCCGTTCTCCCAGTAGGAGCCGGGGGCAGACACCTCACGCAGGTTGATCTCCGGATTGAAGTTGGTGGCGAAGGGATAGCCATGGTCGCCGCCGTTGCAGTCCAGGATGTCAATGGTGTGGATCTCGTCGAACAGGTGCTTCTGGGCGTAAGCGCAGTAGGCCTGGGTGACGCCGGGGTCAAAGCCGGTACCCAGCAGGGCGGTCAGGCCAGCCTTTTCAAACTTCTCCTTGTAAGCCCACTGGTAGGAGTAGTCAAAGTAGGCGGAGAAGCCCTCCTCCTTGCACCGCTTCTCATAGGCGGCCTTCCACTCCGGATCGTCCAGGTTCTCCGGCTCGTAGTTGGCGGTATCCAGATAGTTCACCCCACAGGCCAGGCAGGCGTCCATGATGGTCAGATCCTGATAAGGCAGGGCAATATTCATCACCAGATCGGGCTGCACCTTCTTGATCAGGGCAATCACCTGGTTGACGTCGTCGGCATCCACCTGCTCCGTGGTGATCTTGGTGGCGGTGGTACCCTCCAGCTCCGCCTTCAGGGCATCGCACTTGGACTTGGTGCGGCTGGCAATACAAATTTCCTCAAAAACCTGGCTGTTCTGGCAGCATTTGTGGATGGCAACGCCGGCCACGCCGCCGCAGCCGATAATCAGCACTTTACTCATACTTTTCTCATCCTTCCGTATATTCTGTTAAGGAATTAGCCTTTACTCTTCTTGTATAGCAAGGAGCATCTCCCGCACAATCTTGGCGGCCACCGCATTGGACACGCCGCTGGGGTCATAGGGGGGGGAAAGCTCATTTACGTCGCATCCCACCAGGTTACAGCGGCTGCAAACCAAGGTAACCGCCTGGCGCAGGGCCTCAAAGGTCACACCACCGGGCTCCGGCGTCCCTGTTCCGGGGAAAACGGAGGGATCCAGCACGTCCAGATCTACTGTAAAGTAAACAGGCTTGTCACCAAGGGACTTCACCGTATCCTCCAGGGTGTCCAGATCAAAGGGATGGGTGGACACATGGTCCCGGCCCCAACGCCACTCCTCCCGGTCTCCCGAGCGGATGCCGAACTGGAAAATCCGTCCGTCCCCAGTGAGATCCCAGCACCGGCGGATAACACAGGCATGGGACAGCTCCACCCCCAGGTAGTCCTGGCGCAGGTCGGTGTGGGCGTCAAAGTGGATGATGTTCACATCGGGAAAGACCTGATGCACCGCCCGGAAGGCTCCCAGGGTCACCAGGTGCTCCCCGCCCAGCAGGAACGGCACCTTTCCCGCCGCCAGAATCTCCGCCGCCCGCTCCTGAATGGCCTCCAGGGCCAGGGCGCTGCTGCCCATGGGCAGCTCCAGGTCGCCGCTGTCCAGAATGGCGTAGTCGGACAGGTCCCGATCCTGGTAGGGACTATACAGCTCCAGTCCATAGGACTCCCGCCGGAGTGCGGAGGGCCCGAACCGGGTGCCGGGACGGTTGGAGGTGGTGGAATCGAAGGGAGCGCCGAACAGGACGACCCCCGCCTGGTCAAAGGGGGCGTCACACCCCATAAATACGTCAATCTGCGGCTTCAACATGCTTCAACAGCTCCTCCACATAGGCTGGAATATAGAACGCGCCCTTATGCAGGGTAGTGGTGTAATACTTGCCGGAAATCCCCCGCATGTTCCACCGGGCCTCGTTCAGATCCCGGAGGGGATGGTACTTCTTACTGGCAAAGCCAAACAGCCAGTGGCCGGAGGGATAGGTGGGAATGTGGGCCTGATACACCTTGGAAATGGGGAAGGACTCCACAATTCGCTTGTGTGCCCGCTGACAGGCCAGCGCATCCTGGGGATAGAAGGGACTCTCATGCTGGTTGATCATGATGCCGTCGGAGCGAAGGGCCTTGGAGCAGTTGCCGTAAAACTCCCGGGTAAACAGCCCTTCTCCCGGGCCGAAGGGATCGGTGGAATCCACAATGATCAGATCATAGGCCTCGTGGGCGGTGCGGACAAACTTCAGACCATCCTCATAGTGGATGGTCAGACGGGGATCGTCCAGGCGGCAGGCCGTTTTGGGCAGGTACTTCTTGGCCACCTCCACCACCAGGGGATCGATCTCCACCATGTCGATGTGCTCGATTTCCGGGTACTGCACCAGCTCCCGGATCACACCGCCGTCTCCCGCGCCGATCACCAGTACGTCACGCACATTGGGATGAACGGCCATGGCAGGATGAACGATCATCTCATGATAGATGAATTCATCCTTCTCCGTGAGCATCATGTAGCCGTCCAGCGTGAGGAAGCGGCCGAACTCCGGAGATTCAAATACATCGATGCGCTGAAACTCACTTTTTCCGCTGTAGAGCTGCCGATCCACCCGGATGGAGAATTTCACATGGGGGGAATGGAGCTCACTATACCAAAATTCCATTTTGGAACCCTCCTTAGCCGTCCAAAACATTCAATCGCAGAATATCCGCATCCTCCGGGCCGGTCATGGAGCAGCCCTTCTCCTTGGCGTACTGGATATAATCCAAAATTTCCCGGGTAATCATTTCTCCGGGCGCCAGGATGGGGATTCCGGGAGGATAGCACATGACAAACTCGCTGCACACCTTGCCCTCCGTCTCCTGAATGGGCAGGGAGCGTTTTTTGTCGTAAAATGCCTGCTGGGGGGAGACGGCCACATGGGGCTCGATATATTCCTGCTTCATCAGGTCGGTACCCGCGCCGCCGAAGCGCCGGCGCACCTCGCTCAGTGCGCCCACCAGGCGCTCAATCTCCCTGGGCCGGTCACCGATGGACAGATAGGCCAGGATATTACCCAGGTCGCCGAACTCAATCTGGATGTCATACTCGTCCCGGAGCAGGTCGTACACCTCGATTCCCGCCAGTCCCACGTCCAGGGTATTCACCGACAGCTTGGTCACGTCAAAATCATAAATACTGTCCCCGTTGATCAGCTCCCGGCTGAAGGCATAGTATCCCCCAATGCGGTTGATTTCCTCCCGGGCATACTCCGCCAGCCGGATCACCCGCTCAAACTCCTCCTTCCCCCGCAGGGCCAGGTTCCGCCTGGCAATATCCAGGCTGCTGAGCAGCAGATAGGAGCCGCTGGTGGTCTGGGTCAGGTTGATGATCTGCCGCACATGGCCGGGAGACATGTTGGGCCCGATGAGCAGCAGGCTGCTCTGGGTCAGGCTGCCGCCGGACTTATGCATGGACAGGGCGGCCATGTCCGCCCCTGCCTGCATGGCGGAGGGCGGCAGCTGGTCGCTGAAGCAGAAGTGGGTGCCATGGGCCTCGTCGGCCAGGCAGAGCATTCCATGCTCGTGAGCCAGCTTCACAATGGAGCGCAGATCGGAGCAGATGCCGTAGTAGGTGGGGTTGTTGACCAGCACCGCTTTGGCGTCGGGATTCTGACGGATGGCCCGCTCCACATCGGCCAGGGACATCCCCAGAGGAATCCCCAGGCGGTGGTCACAGGCGGGGTTTACATAAACCGGAATGGCGCCGCACAGCACCAGGGCGCCCATCACGCTGCGGTGGACGTTCCGTGGGAGGATGATCTTCTCCCCCCGCTTGACCACGGACAGCACCATGCTCTGG
>CALXDY010000004.1 GCA_944387225.1 uncultured Oscillospiraceae bacterium
TGGCCTCCCGGCCGTTTCTCCGGGGACCCTCCAGGTTCATCAGCTTCCCGCCGTGGGCCTGGAGGAAGCGGAAGCACTTCTCCGCCATGGCGTAATCCGCCTCGAAATCGTCGGTGAGGGCGTGGTAGATGTTGACGAACTTGGCGTTGTTCTCCCGCATGATCCGCTCAAACTCCTCGGGATACTCCTCAAAGAGGACCGAGGTGAAGTTGAAGCACTCGATGTTGTGGAAGCCCAGATCCGTCACTTCCCGCACGCCCTGCTCAAACAGGGCGCGCCCCTCCTCCGTGCTCTCCTTGATCCCGAACCGGGATTTCAGGTAAGTCCAAACCGTATATGCCTTTTCCATTCTTGCGCTTCCTTTCCGATCAGATGCCGATAACGTCCTTGAGATAATTTCTGCTGTACTGAGCGGACTCGTAGTGGCACACCTTCTGATAGTCCAGCTCCACGCACACCACGCCCTGGAAATCGTGGGCCTTCAGCACCCGGAACACGCCCTTGAAGTCCACGCAGCCCTGACCCAGGGCCAAAAAGCGCTTCATGGGCCACTCCGGATGGAGGCTCTCGTCGGGGTCGATGTCCTTCAGGTGGACATAGGCGATGCGGTCGATGTACCGCTCAAAGGCCTCCACCGCGTCTCCCCCTGCCAGGGTGACATGGCCCGTGTCCAGGCACAGGCTCACATACTTGGGATCCGTCAGGGACAGGAACAGGTCGATCTGCTCCATGGTGAACACCGGGGTGTTGGCGTGGGGGTGGACGCACAGGGTCAGGCCGTGCTCATAGGCCATCTTGCCGATCACCATGGCCTTCTCCGCATAGGTGCGGATGGCGTCGGGGTTGGTGGGACGGTTGTAGGGCATGTCCTTCCAGGTCTGTATCTGGAGGTTCATATACTTGGCCCCCACCTTCTGGGCAAACTGGCAGTACTCCAGCCCTTTGCGCTGGTCCGACTCCCAGTCCGGCGTCAGGTAGTGGTAGAGGTTAACGAACTTCACGCCGTATTTTTCGCAGAGATCCACCACCTCCTGGGGATTGTCCATGTAGTGGTCCGCGAACCAGTTGAAGTTCTCCACCGTCTTGTAGCCCAGGTGGGAAATCTCCCGCAGAGCCTGCTCAAAGGCTCCCTTGGGATTGGGGTCCCGCTCCCAGTTGTTGTGCTCCTGGCTCAGCCAGGTCCACACCGTATATCCAAGTTCCATGAAAATGTACCTCCGTTCTCAGCCCTTGGTTGCACCGGCCGTCAGACCGGCAATGAACTGTTTTTGCGCAATGAGATAGATGATGATCATCGGCAGCGTGGCGGCTGTCAGCGCCGCGAACATCTGGGGGAAGTCTGTGCTGTACTCGCCCACGAAGGACATGATGCCCAGCGGCAGGGTCTTCACCTCGTCGGAGCGCAGCATCAGACTGGCCAGGAAGTATTCGTTCCAGGTATTCAGTCCGCTGAAGACCACCTGGATCATGATGCCCGGCAGGGTCAGGGGCACCACGATCTTGAGGAAGCTCTGGAAGCGGTTGCACCCGTCAATGATGGCAGCCTCCTCCAGACTGGCAGGCAGCCCGATATAGAACGCCCGCATGAGGAACACGCCGAAGCTGACCGCCTGACCGGCGTACACCAGGGCGATGCCGGGGATGGAGTTGACCAGTCCCAGCTTCAGCGCCACCGTGTAGGTGGGCATGCCCAGCACGCCGCCGGGGATCATCATGCCCACCAGCAGGAAGGAGTAGATCAGCTTTCTCCCCCGGAACCGGACCCGGGCCAGGGCGTAGGCCGCGCAGCTGTTCACCGGGATCACGATCAGGAGGAAGAGGCCTGTGGTGAGGATGCTGTTGATGTACTTCATCCCCAGCTGCCCCCGGCTCCAGGCGTTGATGTAGTTTTCAAAGAGGAAGGTTTTGGGCAGTCCCCAGATGTTCAGATAGAACTCGCTGGTGGACTTCAAAGAGCCAAATACCATCCAAAATACCGGATAGATGGTGATGACCAGAAAGAATCCCAGGATGATCCACTTGGGCACCGCCGCCAGGATCTTCTTGTAATGCACCTTTTTCTTGCTGTTTTCGTTCATCTTCGCTTCCTCCCCGGATCAATCCGCGTCCTTGGTCATCATCTTGAACTGGAGGAACCCGATGATAAACACGATGGCGAACAGGATGATGGACATGGCGTTGGCCTTGCCGAGGTTGCGGTAGCTGAAGGCGGTTTTTACCGAGTAGGTCAGCGCCGTCTCCGTGGAGTTGAAGGGGCCGCCGCCGGTCATTACGTTCACCAGGTTGTAGTTGTTGACAAAGGCACCGGTAATGGCCAGCAGCACATTGAGGACAATGATGCTGTTGATCTGGGGAATGGTGATGTGGATAAATTCGTCGAATTTGTTGGCCCCGTCGATCCGCGCCGCCTCATAGAGGGTCTTGGGCACCGACTGGAGGGCGGAGAGATAGAGCACCATGTGGAAGCCGATCCATTTCCAGATGTCTACCCACGCCACCGAGAAGATGGCGAGATGGGGCACGCCGAGCCAGCCCCGGACCACTCCGACCAGCCCCAGCCCCGCCAGCA
>CALXDY010000005.1 GCA_944387225.1 uncultured Oscillospiraceae bacterium
TTGATGACGGCCTTGGTCTGCATCACGGCGATCTCGGGGTAGGTGACAGCCAGACGGCAGCCGCGGTGGCCCATCATGGGGTTGAACTCGTGCAGGGAGGCGATGATGGCCTTGATGTCCTCCACAGACTTGCCCATATCCTGGGCCAGCTGGGCGATGTCGGCCTCCTCAGTGGGGACGAACTCGTGCAGCGGGGGGTCCAGGAAACGGATGGTAACGGGGCAGCCCTCCATGGCCTCATAGATGCCCTCGAAGTCACCCTGCTGCATGGGCTCCAGCTTGGCCAGAGCGGCCTCCCGCTCCTCCACAGTGTCGGAGCAGATCATGCGGCGGATGGCGGGGATACGATCCTCGTCGAAGAACATGTGCTCGGTACGGCACAGGCCGATGCCCTGAGCGCCGAACTTCCGGGCCTGAGCAGCATCGTGGGGGGTATCGGCGTTGGTGCGGACCTGCAGCCTGCGGTACTTGTCGCACCAGGCCATCACACGGCCGAACTCGCCGCCGATGGAAGCGTCCACGGTGGGGATGGGGCCGTCGTAAATCTTACCGGTGGAGCCGTCCAGGCTCAGCCAGTCGCCCTCATGGAAGGTCTTGCCGGCCAGCTCAAACTGCTTGCCCTCCTCGTCCATCTTGATCTCGGAGCAGCCGGAGACGCAGCAGGTGCCCATGCCCCGGGCCACCACAGCGGCGTGAGAGGTCATGCCGCCGCGGACGGTGAGGATGCCCTGAGCGGCCTTCATGCCCTCGATGTCCTCGGGAGAGGTCTCCAGACGGACCAAGACCACCTTCTCACCCCGGGCAGCCCACTCCTTGGCGTCCTCGGCGGTGAACACGATCTTGCCGCTGGCGGCGCCGGGGGAGGCGGCCAGAGCGTTGCCGATGACGGGGGTTCTCTTCAGAACCTCGGCGTCGAACTGGGGATGGAGCAGGGTGTCCAGAGAGCGGGGCTCGATCATGGCCACGGCCTTCTTCTCATCAATCATACCCTCGTCCACCAGGTCGCAGGCGATCTTCAAAGCGGCGGCGGGAGTACGCTTGCCGTTGCGGGTCTGGAGCATGTACAGCTTGCCGTTCTCCACGGTGAACTCCATGTCCTGCATGTCGCGGTAATGATCCTCCAGGATCTTGCACACGTCCTTGAACTGGGCAAACGCCTCGGGGAACTTGTCCGCCATCTCCTGGATGGGCATGGGGGTACGGACGCCGGCCACCACGTCCTCGCCCTGGGCGTTGGTCAAAAACTCACCGAAGAGCTTCTTCTCGCCGGTGGCGGGGTTACGGGTAAATGCCACGCCGGTGCCGCAGTCGTCACCCATGTTGCCGAAGGCCATGGACTGGACGTTGACGGCGGTGCCCCAGGAGTAGGGGATGTCGTTGTCACGGCGATACACGTTGGCGCGGGGGTTATCCCAGGAACGGAACACGGCCTTGATGGCGCCCATGAGCTGCTCCTTGGGGTCGGCGGGGAAGTCGGCGCCGATCTTGGCCTTGTACTCGGCCTTGAACTGGCCGGCCAGCTCCTTCAGATCCTCGGCGGTGAGCTCCACGTCCTGGGTGACGCCCCGCTCCTCCTTCATCTTGTCGATGAGCTGCTCAAAGTATTTCTTGCCCACTTCCATAACCACGTCGGAGTACATCTGGATGAAGCGGCGATAGCAGTCCCAGGCCCAGCGGGGATTGCCGGACTTCTTGGCCATAACCTCCACCACTTCTTCGTTCAGGCCCAGGTTCAGGATGGTGTCCATCATGCCGGGCATGGAGGCGCGGGCGCCGGAACGGACGGAAACCAGCAGAGGGTTGTCCAGATCGCCGAACTTCTTGCCGGTGATCTCCTCCATCTTCACGATGTACTCCATGATCTGAACCTGGATCTCATCGTTGATCTTCTGGCCGTCCACATAATACTGGGTGCAGGCCTCCGTGGTAATGGTAAAGCCCTGGGGGACAGGCAGGCCGATGTTGGTCATCTCGGCCAGGTTGGCGCCCTTACCGCCCAGGAGCTCCCGCATGTTGGCGTTGCCCTCGGAGAAGAGATATACGTATTTTTTAGCCATATTCCTCATTCCTTTCTGTTGCATACGAAACGGCTGTTACGCCCGGGACGCCCCTCTCACCCAGGACGTCCGGGCCGGAGCGCAGCGCCGCTCCCGTTGCCTACCCCGACCGCAGCGCCGAGGCCGCCGTCAGATTGCTCAAATATTATACCTTTTTGACGGAAAAATTGCAATATCCTTTTGTACAAAATTACGATTCTATTTTTTATTTCCTATCTTTTTTTGATCCATTGATAAAATTCCACCATTTCCCCCTATTTTCTTCGGTTTTCAGGGGATTTCTCCCATCTTTTTCTGCACAAAAAGAGAACCCCACGCCCTGTTTCCAGGGTGCGGGGTTCCTCTCTGTCTCCGATATTCGATCTGCCGCCCGGGATCAGCCCTCCTGAAGGGCCTGCGCCAGGTCAATCTCCTCCGCGTCGCTCCACAGCCGCTCCAGGTCGTAGAACTTCCGCGCCTCGTCGGTGAAGATATGCACCACCACAGCGGAGAAGTCCATCAGCAGCCAGGTGCCGCCCCGGTGGCCCTCAATGTGGTGCACCTGCTCTCCATGGCTCTCCATGGCTTCCTCACAGGCGTCGGACATGGCCTTGACCTGGGTGTTGGAGGTGGCGGTACAGATGACAAAATAGTCCGCCAGGGTGGTCAGATGCTCGGTCTTGAGCACCTTCAGCTCCTCCCCCTTTTTGCTGTCCAGGGTTTTTGCCAGTAGCATTGCGCTTTCATAAGAAGTCACGTTGTTTGCTCCTTTCCTCCGGGTTTCCCGGCTTTTCAGGCTGCCGCGTCTTGGGCAGGCTGGTTCTCATTGGTTTCCACGGGGGTGTCTCCCCCGCCCGCCGCAGGGGGCTGGGTCTGGCCGCCCCCTCCGGTTATTCCTGTCTCACCGCCGCCCTCACCGGGCTGGGTGGTCTCCCCACCGGCCTGGCCGCCCTCCTCCGGCTGGGTGGCCTCCTCACCGGCCTGGCTGCCCTCCTCCGGCTGGGTGGGCTCCTCAACCGTCTGGCCGCCCTCACCGGGCTGGGTGGTCTCCCCACCAGTCTGGCTGCCCTCACCGGGCTGGGTGGTCTCCCCACCAGTCTGGCCCGTACCGGAGCCCTGGGTTCCGCTGCCGGAGGAGGAGCCGCTGCCCCTGGGTCTGGCCAGGTTGGGATCCTGCAGCGTTCCGCTGGTCACACTGTAGCTGCCGTCGCTGTTGCGGTAAAGCACCTGAAGATCCCGCTGGGTGATGTCGTCCTGATAGGGATTGAAGCTCTCATTGAGCACCTCAAGCAGCTCATCCACCACAGGCAGCACCATGGACACGCCGGGATACCCGGCGTCCTGGTTGGGCATGGTGACAAAGTTCACGTCTTCCTCCGCATCCATGCCGATGGCCAGCTGGGCGAAGGCCAGCAGATTGCCCAGGCTCAGATCGGTGTCTACGTTCTCCATAAAGATGCCCGCCAGGGTGGGCACCTTCAAAAAGATCTCCGGGGTCAGGCACTCGGCGGCTACCGCCTTCAGGAATGCCTGCTGGGTCTGGATCCGCCCCAGATCTCCGGTGGGATACTGGACGGTATAGTCGTTGTTGTGACGCCAACGGATCAGGCCCATGGCGTCCTCCCCGTTCAGAACCTGCTTTCCTGCCTTCAGGTGGATATACAGATCCTGGGCCGGGTCTTCATAGTCCATGTCGAAGGGGATCTCAAACTCCACCCCGCCGATGGCCTCCACCAGCTCGCCCACGGCCTCCCACTGAACCACAATATAGAAGTCCGGGACAATACCAGTGAGCTTACTCACCTCCCGCTTCAGTGCGGTCATGCCCTTTTCCACCTGGGTATCCTTGTCAGAGCCCTTGTTGTAGTTATACACGGAGTTGAGCCGTTTGCCGCTGGTACTGACATTGATCATGGTATCCCGGGGCAGGCTCATGCCGTCGATGGTTTTGGCCTTGGTGTCGTAGGTCACCAGGATCATGGTGTCCGTTAATCCGCCGCCCGCCGTGTCCTGGCCCACCACAAGGAAGGTATATACCCCGTCCTTCCGGCCGCTCTTGGCCACCTCAGGCAGCTCTCCTCCAAAGTCTATGCCATTTCCCTGGCCGTCACCGTCCAAGGACGGGATGCTGGGCACCCGCATCCAGGAAGCCACGGCCAGACACACTATGATCACCACCGCGGCAAGAATCACCGCCGCCTGGAACAGACGGTAGCGCAGCCGCTGCTGCCGGTTCATACCGGCCACCCACGCACGGTGCTGCCTCCGGTAACGGGTCAGCGCCCCGGGTTCCTTGTACTCTCTGTGTCCCTTCATGGATTACCTCTTTTGATTGCTTCCTTCAAACTGTCCCTGGCCGCCAGGGTATTGGAGTGAATGGGTACGCCCCGCTGGGTCATCTCCCGGATCGTTTCTTCCACTCCCAGGAGCATCGCCCGGTCCAGGTCGGAATAGGCCAGCCGCCGCAGCTCCTCCACCCCTTCGAAATCCCGGTTGGGTTCGATGTAATCGGCCATATACAGGATCTTGTCCAGCAGGGTCATATCCGCCTTTCCGGTGGTGTGCCACAGGATGGCCTGATAAACCTCCTCCGGCTCCCCAAACACGTATTTGGCGATACACGCCCCCGTTTTGGAATGGAGCAGCTTGACCATTTTCTGTTCCAGATCATCCAGCTCCATCCCGTATTTTTCGCACAGAGCCAGCTGTTCATCCAGCTCCAGATATTTGGTGCAGTCATGAAGGATTCCTGCGTGGCGGGCCAGTTCGGGATCGGCGCCCCAGAACTTGGCCAGGCGCACCGCCTCCTCCTCCACCCCCATCACATGGGCCACCCGCTTGTTCCGGATCATGGAATAGGAGCAGGCCCGCAGCTGGGGCAGATCCAGCTGTTTGAGTACCACATCCGTGCCGTAAAGCCGGTTCATCAGAATATAGCCGTACACGGCGGGCAGCAGGTATTCCCCGCCTCTGCCCCGGCTCAGCTCCTCCCGCAGACGGGTAGAGGAAATATCCACCAGATCAGGGATGGTCACCTCCGCCACCCTGGCTCCGTACTCCCGCTCCAGGAACTCCCGCTGGGCCCGGAAGGTCTCTTCCCCGTCTCCCGGCGTCCGGCCGAACACGCAGATTCCAGCCAGGCGGGTCACGGTGGCGGTGTCGTGCCACTGGTGCAGGGTCAGGAACATATCCGTGCCCATCAGCAGCCACAGCTCGTCTCCCGGCCTGCGCCGGGTCAGCTCCTCCAGCGTCTCGGAGGTATAGCTTTTGCCCGACCGGTCCAACTCCAAGCTGGAAACCTCCACCACCCCCGGCATAGCCAGGGCGTCGGCCATTTTTTCCACCATGGCCAGACGGTGGCTTTGATCGGGGGTTCCGTCCGGCAGCCGCTTGTGGGGCGGCACCGCCGCAGGCACCAACACCAGGCGATCCAGCTTCAGTCCCTCCACCGCGGCACGGGCCGCCGCCATATGCCCCAGATGGGGTGGGTTATAGGTCCCGCCGTAAATTCCGATTTTCACAGTTTACCGCCGCCTTTCCCCGCGGCGCCCTCCTTGTGCAAAGTGGGCCGCGGCGTACTGTTATTTTCCCGGATGCTTCCGGCTTACCGGCCGTTTTTCTTCCGATCCTCCACCAGGACGATCTTGTCCTTTTTGTCCTTCCGGTGGCTGGGCCGGTAGAGAACAAATTTGGTGCCGATCACCTGCACCACCTCGCTGCGGGTCAGGGGGGCCAGCGCCTCCGCCGCTTCCCGTGCGGACATAAGGGCATTCTCCAGCACCTTTCCCTTGATCAGCTCCCGGGCCTCCAGGGCGTCGTCCGCCTGCTTGACCAGGTTATCGCCGATCCCATCCTTCCCAATGATCAGGATGGTGTCGATGTTGTTCGCCAGGCCCCGCAGCTGGGCTCTCTGCTTGCTCGTCAATTCCATTTTGTAGTATTACCTCTCAAATATTCGTTTTGTATTTGTACTGCCGGTCAATTTTCCGGCTGGGCAGCCAAATAGGCCTTCAGCTTCTCCTGGAAGAGGGCCAGGGCCTTCCCCCGGTGGGAGATCTCATTTTTCTCCTCTGCCGTCAGCTGGGCAAAGGTTTTCTTCCGCTCCGGCAGGAAGAACACCGGATCATAGCCAAAGCCGCCTTCCCCCATGGGAGCGAAAGCGATGGTACCGGGGCACTCTCCCCGGGCGGTGATCACGTCCCCGTTGGGAAAGCAGCAGGTAATCACGGAGACGAACCGGGCGGTACGGGGACTTTGGCCCCGCATATTCTCCAGCAGCAGGCGGTACCGGCCCGTATCGTCCAGGCCCTCCCCGCCATACCGGGCCGAGTACACCCCAGGGGCGCCCCCCAGAGCATCCACACACAGGCCGGAGTCATCGGCGATGGCGGGCATCCCGCTGGCCTCCATCACCGTCCTGGCCTTGAGCAGGGAATTTTCTTCAAAGGTGGTGCCCGTCTCCTCCACCTCCACGTCTACCCCGGCTTCCGCCTCGGAGCAGACCTGGACGCCCAGGCGGGACAGGATGTCGTTCATCTCCACCAGCTTTTTCTTATTTTTGCTTGCCAGCACCAGCTTCACGGCTCAGCCCTCCAAAATTTCTCTCTGAATGGCCTGGAGCTGGGCGATGCCCTTGGCACACAGCTTCACCAACTCCTGCTGCTCCTCCAGGGTGAAGGGCCGCTCCTCCCCGGTGCCCTGGATTTCGATGAGACGGCCCTGGTCGTCCATGACGCAGTTGAGATCCACCATGGCGGCGGAGTCCTCCTCATAGCACAGGTCCAGCATGGGCACGTCGTCTACAATACCGGCGGACACGGCGGCCACATAGCCGCTGATGGGGTACTCCGCCAGCTGCCCGGCCTCCATCATCTTCCGGAAGGCCAGCATCATGGCCACAAAGCCCCCGGTAATGGAGGCGGTGCGGGTTCCCCCGTCCCCCTGGAGCACGTCGCAGTCAATGGTGATGTTCCAGGGCCCCAGCTTCTTCCGATCCACCACCGAGCGCAGTGCCCGGCCGATGAGGCGCTGGATCTCCGCGCTGCGGCCGTTGAGCTTCAGCTTGGAGATGTCCC
>CALXDY010000006.1 GCA_944387225.1 uncultured Oscillospiraceae bacterium
ATTCCCTGGATGACTTCGCAAAGCAGCTCGCCGTCCACAACCGCCGCTCCAATAACTTCCCTATGAGGCCTTTAGGTTGGCTTTCTCCCTCAGAGTTTACTGTCCAATATGTTTGACAAACCTACAGAAGTGGAAGTTTTCCTCCCCGGATGTGCCTTGGGCACATCCGGGGAGGAGATCACATCAGAACAGCTCGTCCTTGTCCAGGATCTGAGCCTTGATCAGGTTGGTAGAACCGCTCTTGCCCAGAGGCACGCCGGCAGTGATAACCACCGTCTCTCCGGACTCCACCAGCCCCTCTCTCAGGGCCAGCTCAGCGGACATGGAGAAGATCCGGTCGGTGGAGTTGACCTCGCCGGTGAGATAGGGATACACGCCCCAGCAGATGGCCAGCTGACGGCGCACCTTCTCCTTCATGGTCAGGGCAGCCACAGGGCAGGCGGGACGGAAGCGGCAGATCATCCGGGCGGTGCGGCCGGAGTTGGTGGCGGCCAGGATCGCCTTGGCGTTGAGGTCCATGGCGGTCATACAGCAGGTGTGGGTAATGGCGTCGTTGATGTTGGAAGCGGGCACCACGCGGCGCTTCTGGAACTGACGCCAGTAGTTGATGGACTGCTCCGCCTGCTCCACGATCTCCACCATGGCGGACAGGGCCTCCAGGGGATACTTGCCGCCGGCGGTCTCACCGGACAGCATCACACAGCTGGTGCCGTCAAACACGGCGTTGGCCACGTCGGACACCTCGGCACGGGTGGGCCGGGGGTTGCGGATCATGGAATCCAGCATCTGAGTGGCGGTAATCACCGGCTTGCCGGACTGCAGGCCCTTGCGGATCATCTGCTTCTGAATCACAGGCACCCGGGCAGCGGGGATCTCCACGCCCAGGTCGCCGCGGGCCACCATAATGGCGTCGGCCAGCTCCATGATCTCGTCGATGTTGTCCAGACCCTCCTGGTTCTCGATCTTGGCGATAATCTTGATCTCCTGGCCGCCGAACTGATCCAGCAGCTCGCGGATGGACTGCACGTCCTTGCCCCGGCGGACAAAGGAGGCGGCAATATAGTCGAAGTCGTTCTCCACCGCGAACTTGAGGTCGCTGATGTCCTTCTCCGTCAGGGCGGGCAGCTGGATGTGCACGCCGGGGATGTTCAGGCTCTTGTTGGCAGACAGGCTGCCGCCGTTTTCGATGGTGCAGTGAATGTCCTGTCCATCCACATGATCCACCCGCAGAGCAACCAGACCGTCATCCACCAGAATCTCACAGCCGGGTTCCACCTCCTGGTGCAGGTTGGCGTAGGTCACGGAGACCATGGACTCGTTGCCCACCACGTCCCGGGTGGTCAGAACGAAGGGCTTGCCCTCCTCCAGTACCACGGACTTCTCCGCAAAGGACTTGATACGGATCTCAGGGCCCTTGGTGTCCAGAATGGTGGCCACGGGACGGCTCATGGAATCCCGCACCGCCTTCAGCTTGGACAGGCGCTCCAAATGCTCCTCATGGCTGCCGTGGGAGAAATTGAACCGGGCCGCGTCCATACCATGACGGATCAGCTTCCGCATCATTTCCTCCGTATTCACAGCGGGGCCAAGGGTGCAGATAATTTTCGTTTTTCTCAGCATATTCGTTCCTCCTATAGGAAACATAACATCTTATTTGAATTGTATGACTTTTTCCGCATTTTAATCATACTAAAGAATATTGCCATTTGGCTACGTGTGAATTTCATGAAATTCTTTTTTTCAGAGGGCAAAATTTTAGGCAAGGCTGGGGAAACGACGGCTTCCGTCCTGGAAAGCGTCATTTTTCCTGGCTGCGTGCCCCATTTTACACGCCCTCTCTTCGCAAATCCTATTCCATTTGAAATAGGGGAAATGCACCTTGCTTTTTGCTATACCGTATCATATAATGCTGATAGAATGGACGGGGTCCTCCCATTTTCACATAAACGAACACGGAGGTGATCCAGGTGAAGCTGCCGGTTCGCGCTCTCCTGCTGTTTCTCCTTGGCTTTTTGCTGGGCTGCGTCTTTCTTGCCGCACTGACAGGGATCCGCAGCGCCCAATCCCAGCCGCCTGCTCAGGAGGCGGCGCAGCCTCTGGATCCCGACGACACTGCTTCTCTGCTCTCCGCTGCGGCGGATGCCGCCAGCTACCTGCGGGACAGAGACTATCCGTCGCTGGCAGCCATGGTTCATCCGGAGCGGGGCGTAACCTTTACCCCCTACTCCAGCGTGGATCCTGAGATGGACCAGAATTTCTCATCGGAAGAGATCGCTTACGCGGCCGAAAATGAGAAACGCTATCTCTGGGGCTACACCGACGGCCGGGGCAGCCCCATCTGGATGACCATTTCGGAATTCATGGACAGCTATATTTTCTCCCAGGATTACACCCAGGCTCCCCAGGTAGCGGTGGACGAAATCCGCATCAGCGGCAACGCCCTGGAAAACCTGACCCAGGCTTATCCCGGCTGCCGGTTCGTGGAGTTTTCCTATCCTGGGATTGATCCTGTAATGGAGGGGATGGACTGGTGCTCCCTGAAGCTGGTGTTCCAACCCGGGGAGACCCAGTGGCTGCTGGTGGGAATCATCCACAGCCAGTGGACCATTTGATCTCAGCGCATTTCAAGTTTTCAGCCCCGTGAGGTACGGGCACATTGTTTCGTGGATAATTCCGGCCGGACAGACCCGGATCGGACCCAAGAAAGAGAGGCGGATCCATTTTGCGGATCGTAATTGTAGGCAACGGTAAAGTCGGCTTTTCCCTGGCTGAGCACCTGGTGAAAGAGGCCCACGATGTCACCATTGTAGACATGCAGGATGGCGCGCTGCGCCGGGCTGCAGACGCGCTGGACGTGATGAGCGTGAAAGGCAACGGCGTTTCCTCCGCTACGCTGGCAGAGGCAGGGGCGCGCAGCGCCGACCTGCTGGTAGCCGCCACCAGCTCCGACGAGGTGAACATGGTGTG
This sequence comes from uncultured Oscillospiraceae bacterium, assembly GCA_944387225.1. Classification (GTDB taxonomy): domain Bacteria; phylum Bacillota; class Clostridia; order Oscillospirales; family Oscillospiraceae; genus Lawsonibacter. The sequence goes on from CALXDY010000006.1 coordinate 2,968, forward strand.
CTGTCTCACCGCCAAACATCTGGGCACCAAGTACACCATCGCCCGAATCCGCAATCCGGAGTATAATGCCGGCCTGGGCGACCTGAAGCGCAACATGGGGATCGATATGGTCATTAACCCGGAAAGCGCCACCGCCACTGAGATCGCCCGTTGGCTCCGTTTCCCTCCCGCCTCCAATATCGAGACCTTCTGCCGTGGGCGCGTGGAGCTGATGGGCTTCCGCATCCGGGAAGGGGACTTCCTGGTGGGGCAGCCTCTGTACGCCATGTCCGATCAGGTCAAGCGCCTTTCCCTGCTGTTCTGCGCTGTGGAGCGAGACAGCGAAGTCATCATCCCCAACGGCGGCTTTGTCCCCCAGGTAAACGACCGGCTGTATCTCATCGGCCGTCCCTCCGGGCTGGATCACTTCTTCCGTATGCTGGGCCGCCACTGTCCCAAGGTGAAAAACGTCTTTATCGTGGGCGGCGGAAAGATCTCTTTGTATCTGGTGGCTATGCTGAACAAGATGAACATGCGCTCCAAGATTGTGGAAATCAAGGAGGAGCGCTGCCGTCAGATCAGCGAGCTGCTGCCCGGCACCATGGTCATCTGCGGCGACGGCACGGATCAGGAGGTTCTGGAGTCGGAGCGTATGTCCGCTTCCGACGCTTTTCTGGCCCTGACCGACCGGGATGAGGATAACCTGATCCTGTCCCTGTATGCCATGCAGATGGGTGTGAGCAAGGTCATCACCAAGTCCAACCGGCAGAATTACGCCGGGATCGCTCAGGCTGTGGGGCTTGACAGTGTTATATCCCCAAAGTATATTACCGTCTCCCAGATCCTGCAGGTGGTGCGGGGAATGGAGAATTCCCAGGGCTCGGTCATGGAAACCCTGTACCGCATCGCCGACGGACTGGCCGAAGCCATGGAGTTCACTGTGGGCCCCGGCACACGCCACCTGGAAGTGCCGCTGAAGGATCTGTCCCTGCGGAAGGGAATCCTGCTTGCGGTTATCATGCGGGACAGCGACATCATCATTCCCGAGGGCAAAACCGTCCTGCGCCTGGGCGATAAGATCATCGTGGTCTGCTCCGGCATCCCCATTAACGATCTCAACGACATTTACGAAGAGGACGAGAAGCCCTTCTCATCCCCGGGAGGGACAAATGAACTTTAAACTGGTTCTGAAAGTACTGGGGCGGGTCATGTCCATTGAGGCCGTGGCCCTCCTCTTACCTCTGGTGGTAGCGCTTCGCTACCAGGAGAGCGTCGTCCCCTTTCTGCTGTCCATCGCCGTGGTGCTCATCATCTCCCTGCCCCTGTCCCGGCTGAAAACCCAGCCCCACTTTTTCCTGCGGGAGGGCTTTGTGTCCGTGGGACTGCTGTGGCTTATCATGGGTCTGGTGGGCGGCCTACCCTTCTATTTTTCCGGCTATTTTGACAGCTTCATCGACTGTTTCTTTGAGTCCTCCTCCGGCTTTACCACCACCGGAGCCACCATCCTTACTGACATCGAGTCTCTGCCCCGGGGCATTCTGTTCTGGCGCTCCTTCACCCACTGGCTGGGCGGCATGGGCGTGCTGGTGCTGGCCACCGCCATCGTTCCGTCTCTGGGTATCCGGGCCCACTATATGACCCAGGCGGAAAGCCCCGGCCCGGTCTTTTCCAAGCTGGTGCCCAAGCAGTCCCAGACCTCCAAAATCCTTTATGGGATCTACTTTGCTATGACCGCTGTGGAAACGGCCATTCTCTGGCTGCTGGGCATGCCCATGTACGATGCCCTGATCCACGCCTTCTCCACCGCTGGAACCGGCGGTTTTTCCAACCGGAACGCCAGCGTGGGCGCCTACGGCGATCCCGTAATTGAAATCGTCATCGCCGTCTTCGCTCTGCTTTTCTCCATCAACTTCGGGCTGTACTTCCTCCTGCTCCACCGGCGGTTCAAGGAATTTTTGAAAAGCGATGAGCTGCGCTTCTTCAGCATCCTGGTGGCCGGTGCCACCATACTCATCACGGTGGACATTCTGCCCCTGTACGGTTCCATTGGCGAAAGTCTCCGCTTCGCCTTCTTCCAAGTGGCTTCCATCATCTCCACCACCGGCTTTGCCACCGCGGACTTTGCCCTGTGGCCCCAGCTGTCCCAGATGATTTTGGTGCTGCTCATGTTCTGCGGCGCCTGCGCCGGATCCACCGGCGGCGGCATGAAGTGTTCCCGCATTCTCATGCTGCTGCGCTCCATCCACCGGGAGATCCGCTGTATCGCCCATCCCCGCTCCGTGGAGGTGGTGCGTCTGGAGGGCAAGGTGGTGGAGGAGAAGACCCTCCATTCCACCCTGGTGTTCATCGGATGCTATCTGCTGGTCATTCTGGGCGCCACCCTGATCATCTCCCTGGACAACCAGTCCTTCGCCGTATCCTTCTCCTCCGTTCTCACCTGCGTCAGCAACGTAGGGCCCGGCCTGGAGCTGGTAGGGCCGTCGGGCAACTTCTCCTCCTTCTCCCCCCTGTCCAAGCTGGTCATGACCCTGTGCATGATTATCGGACGTCTGGAGATTTTCCCCATTCTGATCCTGCTCAGCCCCACCACCTGGCGGCGCACCTGATTTTCCCAGTCCCGGCCATCGGCCGGGACTTTTTTTGCATAACCGCCCCATGTTCCGCCCCATACTGTGGAAAAGGAGTGGAGCATATGATTCAAACCCGAAAAGCAGCCATTATCGGCTGCGGCTACGTAGGCTCGGCCATCGCCTTTCGTCTCATGCAGCAGGGCCTGTTCTCCGAGCTAATCCTCATCGACGTCAACCAGGAAAAGGCGGAGGGAGAAGCCATGGATCTCAGCCACGGCCTCCCCTATACCGCATCCATGCAGATCCGGGCGGGAACCTACGCCGATGTGGGAGACTGCGCCATGGTCATTCTCACCGCCGGGGCCAACCAGAAGCCTGGAGAAAGCCGGACAGATCTCATTGGGAAAAACGTTGCCATCCTCCGGAACATCATTCCCCAGATCACAGACAGCGGCTTTCAGGGGATCCTGCTGGTGGTGTCCAATCCGGTGGATGTACTCACCTACGCGGCCTGGCGGATATCCCACCTCCCCGCTCACCGGGTGCTGGGCTCCGGCACGGTGCTGGATACCGCCCGTCTGAAATACCTTTTGGGACGCCGCCTGGGCGCGGACAGCCGGAACATCCACGCGGCCATCATCGGGGAGCACGGGGACAGCGAGCTGGCTGTGTGGAGCAGCGCCAATGTGTCCAGTATTCAGCTGGGAGAATTCTGCCGCCTTCAGGGCATCGAGAATGATCAGCAGGTCACGGAACGGATCTACCGGGAGGTGCGGGACAGCGCCTATGAGATCATCCGCCGGAAGGGCGCCACCTATTACGGCATCGCTATGGCGGTGGGGCGGATCGCCCAGAGCATTATGCTGGACGAAGGCAGTATCCTGCCTGTATCCGCCGTCCTGCAAGGGGAGTGCGGCCTGTCCGGTCTGTGCCTCAGCCTGCCCTCCATCCTGGGAGAACGGGGGGTGGAACGGGTTTTGGACATCCCCTTGTCACCAGAGGAGAGAGCCGCTTTGGATACCTCCGCCCAGGGCATAAAGGGAATTATTTCCACCCTAAAGTTATAAAAAGGCCGCCGCAGATTTCTCTGCGGCGGCCTTTGGTTCTGTCAGTCACGAATCAGTCGGTGACGTAGGGCAGCAGGGCGACCTGACGGGCGCGCTTGATGGCCTCAGTCAGCTGACGCTGATGCATGGCGCAGGTGCCGGTGGTGCGGCGGGGCAGGATCTTGCCGCGCTCAGAAGTGTAGCGGCGCAGCTTGCCGGCGTCCTTATAATCAATGCACTCCACCTTGTCCACGCAGAAGGCGCAGACCTTACGGCGCTTACGGCCCCGGGGAGCCCGGTTTTCACGCTCCATAGCCATGAGAATTAACCTCCTTTTTCAAACCGTATACGGTTCAAGATCAAAACGGCAGCTCGCCGTCGTCGTCAGTCAGCTCGGCAAACTGGTCGCCGCCCATACCGGGGGCGCCAAAGCCGCTGGGGGAAGCCGCGGGAGCGGAGTAACCGCCGGTGGGGGCGGAATAACCGCCGCCGGCGCCATATCCGCCGCTTTCACCGTCCCGCTTGGAGTCGCCGAAATACACATTGTCGGCAATCACCTCGGCGGTGCGGCGCTTGCCGCCATCCTTATCCGTCCAATCACGGATCTGGAGACGGCCCTCTACCACAGCCATGCGGCCCTTGGTGAAGTAACGGCTGACAAACTCTGCAGTCTGCCGCCAGGCCACCACGTCAATAAAATCCGTGGTGCGCTCACCAGTGGCCTTGTCTTTGAAATCCCGATCCACCGCCAGACTGAAGGAAGCCACGGGGGTTCCCGTCTGAGTGCGGCGCAGCTCAGGATCCCGGGTCAGACGACCCATAATGATGATCTTGTTGAGCATGTCAATGCCCCCTTACTCGCCCTTGCAGACGATCAGGGAACGCATGATGCCGTCCGTGATCCGCAGAACACGGTCC
>CALXDY010000007.1 GCA_944387225.1 uncultured Oscillospiraceae bacterium
ATTCCCTGGATGACTTCGCAAAGCAGCTCGCCGTCCACAACCGCCGCTCCAACAACTTCCCTATGAGGCCTTTAGGTTGGCTTTCTCCCTCAGAGTTTACTGTCCAATATGTTTGACAAACCTACACAGAGCCGTTGGAAATGACAATTTTCTCTTTTTTTGAAAAAAACTCTTGCATTGACTGTTCCACTGTGTTATACTAGTTAAGTCGTTGAGGCAAGGGACAAGAAAATATGCGGCTGTAGCTCAGTTGGATAGAGTGTTTGGCTACGAACCAAAAGGTCGGGGGTTCGAATCCCTTCAGCCGTACCAAAACAAAAAGGACATCCGAAAGGATGTCCTTTTTGTTTTGGGTTTCGCCGCCCAAAGAGTATCTCCATCCTTCGGCAATCCCGTGTCCAAACAGATGCACACCCACAAAGCGCAAAAACGCCGTCCCAAGCCGGGATACCCGGCAGGGACGGCGTCTGTTCTTTTTTCAACCGCCCAGCTTCTCAATGGCGGCCTTAGCTGCCATTTGCTCGGCTTCTTTCTTACTGCGGCCGCTGCCGGCGCCCACAGGGCTGCCGTTCAAATCCACCTCGACAAAGAACCGCTTGTTGTGGTCAGGGCCTTCCGAGCCGGTCAGGCGGTACTTCAGCACCTGGCCGCTCTCCCGCTGTACCAGCTCCTGGAGCGCCGTCTTATAATCCTTGGGGCTTTGATACCGCTCCACTTCCCGGGTGAGGATATAGCGCCGGATGATCTTCCGGGCGGAACCGATTCCGCCGTCCAGATAGACGGCCGCCAAAACCGCCTCAACGGCGTCAGCCTGGATGGACGGGCGGCTGCGGCCGCCCCCAGCCTCCTCTCCCTTGCCCAGCCGGAGATAGCTGCCCAAATCCAGCTCCTGGGCCACCTCCACCAGGCTCTCCTCACACACCAGGGCGGCACGGGTGCGGGTCAGCTCCCCTTCCGGCAGATCAGGGCAGGTGCGGAACAGGTGATCCGCCACCACCATACCCAGGATAGAGTCGCCCAGAAATTCCAGCCGCTCGTTGCTTTGCAGTTTGCCCCGGCTTTCATTGGCACAGGAGCTGTGCGTCAGGGCATTTTCCAGCAGGGAGGGATCCTGAAACTGATAACCCAGCTTTTCTTCCAGTGTATTCATCCAGCATGTCCTCTCTTCCCGGCAGCCGTACGCCGCCTGTTAAAGGAAAACTCCGCCCTTTGGCGGAGTTTTCTCAGCAAGTCAGGGCTTTAGTCAACCTTTCCCTGAAGGTAACGCACCAGATCGCCCACCGTCTTGATGGAGCTGGCATCTTCCTCGCCCATCTCGTCGATCTCAAATTCTTCCTCTAAAGCCATAGAAAGATCCACAATATCTACGGAATCCGCGTTCAGATCCTCCTCAAAGGAAGTCTCCATGGTGATGGAATCGGCATCCACATTGAATTGTTCGGCGATCAACTGGCAAACCTTCTCGAAAATCATGGTATCTTGCTCCTTTTGCTGTGCCCGAGCACCTTTTTCTGTAATAACTATATGCACATTCCATACCTGTGTCAATAGGAAAACAGGATTTTATTTCCCATTCACTCCTCGCCCACAGGCGCGTCCAGACGCATCACATCCACATTGGCGGTAATGCTCTCAATGATGCCGGAGGAGGCCACCTGCTTGGCCTGCCGGATGGCGTTTTTGATGGCATAGGCGTCTGAGGATCCATGGGCCTTGATCACCGGCTTGGAGATGCCCAGCAGGGCGGTTCCGCCCACTTCGCTGGAGCTGAGCATCTTCTTAAACCGCTTCAACCCGCCGGACACCAGCAGGGCAGCCAGCTTGGTCACCAGGTTGGCCATAAAAATGCCCTTGATCTCCCGCACCAAGAACAGCCCGGTGCCCTCCATGGTTTTCAGGAAGATGTTGCCGGAGTAGCCGTCGGCCACAATCACGTCCACGGCACCTTCCACAGCCTCCCGGGCCTCCACGTTGCCCACAAAGTTGATTCGGCCCTCCTCCCCGGCCTTCATCAGCAGGGGATACACAGTGGTCTGCAGCTCCGTGCCCTTGGAGGGCTCAGCGCCGATGTTCAGCAGGCCCACCTTCGGCTCCGGCCGTCCCAGCACATGCTCAGCGTAGTAAGAGCCCATGTAGGCAAACTGGAGCAGATACTCCGGCGGGCACTTCACGTTGCCGCCGGCGTCGATCAGCACCGCACCGCCGCCGCCGGTGGGCACCACGGGGGCCAAAGCCGCCCGGCGGATGCCCTTGATCCGCTTGATCAGCAGGGTAGCCGCACCCAGCAGCGCGCCGGTGGAGCCGGCGGACACATAGGCGTCGCCCTCCCCCGCCTTCAGCAGGTTCAGCCCCACCGTCAGGGAAGAATCCTTTTTCTCCCGGAACGCCGTGGCGGGATTGTCGCAGATCTCCACCACCTCGGAGGCATGGGCGATCTCGATTCCCGCGGGCAGCTCCTTGATTCCGTTTTTCTCCAGCACGGACAGGATTTCCTCCCCACGGCCCACCAGAGTGATCTCCACCCCGTACTCTTGGCTGGCCATCACGGCGCCCATCACCGGAGCCTGGGGCGCGTTGTCTCCCCCCATGGCGTCTACAATAATCTTCATCCTTACCGCCCCTTTCTCAGGTCAGGTCCAGCTGATCCAGGGCCTCCAGGGCCCGCTGGGACAGCTGAGCGTTTTTGTTCCGCTTTCCCTTCACCCGGTAACCCAGGGGAGGGATCAGTCCGAAGTTGATATTCATCGGCTGGAAATGGACAACCGATTCATCACTGATGTACAGAGCAAGGGCCCCTATGGCAGTCTCTCTGGGGAAGCAGATGGGCTCCCGTCCCTCCAGCTCCCGGGCCAGCTCCATGGCGGCCAGACAGCCGGAGGCGGTGGATTCCACATAGCCCTCCACCCCTGTGATCTGTCCGGCAAATCGAACCCTGGGGCAGCTGCGCACCCGGTAGAACCGGTCCAGCAGCCTGGGGGAGTCCAGGAAGGTGTTGCGGTGCATCACACCATAGCGGACATACTCGGCTTGTTTCAGCGCGGGAATCATGGAAAACACCCGCTTCTGCTCCGGCCACTTCAGATGGGTCTGAAAACCCACAATGTTGTAAATAGAGCCCTGGGCATTGTCCTTCCGGAGCTGCACCACGGCGAAGGGTTCCCGACCCGTCTTGGGATCCCGCAGCCCCACTGGCTTCAGCGGGCCGTAGCACAGGGTGTCCTTTCCCCGCCGGGCCATCACCTCCACAGGCATACAGCCCTCAAACACACCGCTGTCCTCAAAGCCGTGGACCTCCGCCTCCTGGGCGGTCGTCAGCTCCTGCCAGAAGGCCGTGTACTCCTCCTCCGTCATGGGACAGTTGATATAATCCGGCGTGCCCCGGTCATACCGGGAGGCAAACCAGGCGCTTTCCATGTCGATGCTCTCGAAGGTCACCAGGGGAGCCGCCGCGTCGTAGAAATGGAGGTACCCGTTCTGGGGAAACTCCTTCTCAATGGCCTGGGCCAGGGCGTCGGAGGTCAGCGGGCCGCTGGCCACGATCACATGGCCCTCCTCTGGGATGGAGGTTACCTCCCCCTCCACCACGGTAATGTTGGGATGGGATTTGATTTTTTCCGTGATGGCCTGGGAAAATGCGTGGCGATCCACCGCCAGGGCACCTCCCGCTTCCACCCGGTGCTCATCGGCACAGGCCATGATGAGAGACCCACACCGGCGCAGCTCCTCTTTCAGCAGGCCCACCGCATTTTCCAGCTGGTCGGAGCGCAGGGAGTTGGAGCAGACCAGCTCCCCGAATTCCGGGCTGTGATGGGCGGGAGTCATTTTCTGAGGCTTCATTTCATGCAGGATCACGGGAATCCCCCGCCGGGCCAGCTGCCAGGCCGCCTCACAGCCCGCCAGTCCGGCCCCGATCACAATCACAGGTTCCATAGTTTCCTCCTAAGTGCCGGATCCTCCGCGGGAGCCGTTATCCTTCCTCTTTTTCCGAGCCGGCAGAGGAGGCAGTCTTTTTCGGCGCGGCAGTCTTCTTCGACGTGCTTTTCTTCTTCGCCGCCGGTTTAGCGGACTTCTTAGCGTCGGTCTTAGTCGCCGTTTTGGCAGCCTTTTTTGTGCCGGTCTTAGCCGCCGTTTTGGTTTCTCCGGTCTTGGCGGCAGTTTTACCGGCCGCCGTCTTTCGCGCCGCGGGCTTCTTTTCCTCTTTCTCCCCGTCGTCCGTCTTTTTCTTCCACCCGCCCCGGTTTTCCTCGGGGGTGAAGTTGGAGCACTCCGGGTTGATGCAGAAGGGCTTTCGGAAGCCCTTGCCGGATTTTTTAAACATAGTCTGGCCGCAGACCGGGCAGTTATCCTTCACCGGCACATCCCAGGTCATGAAGTCGCACTTCCGGCTCTCGTCCCGGTTGGTCATCCACTCGCAGCAATAATACGTATACTGTTTGCCTGTAGACTTGCTCTTGCCCGTGCGCTTGAACAGCCGTCCTCCGCACTTGGGACACTTTCCCGGCATCTCCACCACCAGAGGCATGGTGAAGTCGCACTCCGGCCAGCCGGGACAGGCCAGGAACCGGCCGAACCGACCCGACTTGATCACCAGATTCCGGCCGCACTGGGGGCAGATCTCCTCCGACACTTCGTCAGGCACCTTGATCCGCTCTCCGTCCAGCTCCTGCTCCGCCTTCTCCAGCTCGCTGTGGAAGTCCTGGTAGAAATCGCTGAGCACCTTCTTCCAGTCGGCGCTGCCCTCCTCTACCTTGTCCAATTCCTCTTCCATCTGGGCGGTAAAGGTGGGATCTACAATGTCCTGGAACTTGTCCTTCATCAGGCCGGTGACCACCTCTCCCAGGGGGGTGGGACGAAGGGCCTTGCCCTCCTTGCCCACGTACTCCCGGTTCATAATGGTGGAGATGGTGGGGGCATAGGTGGAGGGGCGGCCGATCCCCTTCTCCTCCAGGGCCCGGATCAAAGTAGCCTCTGAATACCGGGCGGGAGGCTGGGTAAAGTGCTGGGCCTTGTCCGCCTTTTTCAGCTCCAGCGGCTCTCCCTCCCGCAGGTCAGGCAGAGGAGACTGGGGCGTCTCCTCCTCATCGTCCCGGCCCTCCTCGTACACGGCGGTAAAGCCGGAAAATTTCAGCTGGGTATGGCTGGCCCGGAAGGCGTAGCCCGCCGAGCGCACCTCGATGGACAAGCTGTCATATACCGCGCTGGCCATCTGACAGGCCAAAAACCGGCTCCAGATCAGCTTATACAGCTTGAACTGCTCAGCCGTCAGATCCTTTTTGATCTCCTCCGGCACCAGATTCACATCGGAAGGACGAATGGCCTCGTGGGCGTCCTGGGCGTTGCCCTTGGTCTTGTACTGTCGGGCCTTGGGAGGATAGTATTCCCGCCCGTACCGGCTTTCAATAAAGACCTTGGCCGCGTCCACCGCCTCCTGAGACAGACGGAGGGAGTCGGTACGCATGTAGGTGATCAGACCCACGGTGCCCTCACCGGTGATATCCACGCCCTCATACAGCTGCTGGGCCACCGCCATGGTGCGGGCAGGGCTCATATTCAGCTTGCGGGAGGCCTCCTGCTGGAGGGTGGAGGTGGTGAAGGGAGGGGCGGGGTTGCGCTGCTTGTCCTGCCGCTTGACCCCGGACACCTGGAAGGGGGCGACCGACACCGCCTGGATGACCTGGTCGGCCTCCTCCTGACTGTGGAGCTCCATTTTCTTCTCCCGGCCATGGAAGGCAGCCTTGAACCCGCCGATGTTGGGGGCGACGCGGCTCAGGTCCACCTCGATGGACCAGTATTCCTGAGGCTGGAAGGCACGGATCTCCTCCTCCCGCTCCACCACCAGCCGGGTGGCCACCGACTGCACCCGTCCGGCGGACAGGCCCCGGCGGATTTTCTTCCACAGCAGGGGGGACAGCTCGTAGCCCACAATGCGATCCAGAATCCGCCGGGCCTGCTGGGCGTTGACCAGATTCTGGTCAATGGCCCGGGGGGCGGCGATGGAGTCGTTGACTACCTTCTTGGTGATCTCGTTGAAGGTGACCCGGTAGGTCTTGTCATCCGGAATGCCCAGCAGCTCCTTCAGGTGCCAGGAAATGGCCTCTCCTTCCCGGTCAGGGTCGGTGGCCAGATAAACCCGGCCGCTGTTTTTGGCCGCTTTTTTCAGGTCTCGGATGGTATCCTCTTTCCCCTTGATGGGCTGATAGTCAGGCTGAAAGCCGCCCGCCACATCCACGCCCATTTTGCTTTTGGGCAGATCCCGGACGTGGCCCATGGAGGCCTTCACCTCATACCCCGGCCCAAGGTATTTCCCGATGGTCTTGGCCTTGGACGGGGACTCTACAATTACCAAATCGGTCTTTGTTGCCATTGTGACAACCTCCCGTGTCTCTTGAAAATGTATCATCATCGGCTCCCGGCCGTGGGAGCCTGCCGCAGGTTTCAGGGTTCCAGGGTGACCAGCAGGGAAAAGCGTCCGCCGGGCAGCTCCTCTACCGTACCCTCCACCTGAAGCATGGTCAAAGCAGCCAGCACCATCCGCCCGGGCAGCTGTGTCCACTCCACCAGCTCGTCGCACAGGCAGGGGCGGTCATGCTCCTTCATGGCCCACAAAACAGCCAGCTGCTCCCGGCTGAACCGGCCCTCCCGGCCGGAAAGGGAGAGCCGCGGCCGGGATTGGGTGTTTTCCCCCTCCGGCACGGACTCCGGCTGTTGGGATTCCGGCTCTGACCGCGGCGATTCCGGCTGCTGGGGTTCCGGCCGCAGCTCGTGGAGCACCCGCTCCAGCCGCTGCCGAGCAGCCTCCGGAGTCAACGGAGCGGAGGAAGCCAGTTTTTGCGGGAATTGATCCCAGTATTCCTC
>CALXDY010000008.1 GCA_944387225.1 uncultured Oscillospiraceae bacterium
GTGCAGCTGGATCGGTCACTTCGACCTGGTGACCAAATTCAACGAGAAGGAGCCCGCTTTCAATGAATCCTCCCCCCGGTACCTGAACCGGGCCAAGGAGGTTATGGCCGCTCTGGTGGAGCAGGGCATCCCCTTCGAGGTAAACACCGGGGCCATCTCCCGGAGCTGGCGCTCCCTCCCCTACCCCGGCCCCGCCCTGCTGACCCACCTGCATCAGCTGGGGGGTCAGGTGATCCTCACCTCTGACGCCCACACCTCCCAAACCTTGTGCTTTGCCTTTGACCAAGCAGCGGAGCAGCTGCGCCGGGTTGGCTTTACCCACACCCTGGTGTGGAGCAAGGACGGCCCACGGGAGGTTCCCCTATAACACAGGCGGAAATCCTTTGAATTTTCCCTACTCCTATGGTACAATGTTTTTTGGGCTTCGGCGCCGCCGAAGCCCTTTTTTCACGACTTGATAAGGTGGGATACCATGAACGAAAAAGAAGTGGGCGAGCTGCGCCGCCGCTTTCGCCAGGATCGCACAGGCATTTCCCATGTGCGTGGGTGTTATGTCAATGAAGCTGGAGAGATCATCTCCCAGTTCAACCAATCTCTGGGAGTCATGACCCAAGAGGAAAACGAAAAGATCCTGGGGCTGCTGAAGAAAACGCTGTCCGGCGGTCTGGGCCGGAACCTGATGGACATTGAGTTTGAAACCCGGCAGGTGGTGGATGGCCCGGAGCACAAGCTGCTTATGACCCTGCGGGACTCAGAGCTCTCCGACGAGCAGGCGGTGGAGACCTTCTTCCAAACCGTCATCGCCTCCGTAGCCCTGGAGGGCAACTACATGATCCTTCTGGCCCACGACGCCTACGACGTTCCCTACCGGGGGAAGGACGACCGGCAGCTGGAGGACGCCAGTGAGGAGGTCTTTTCCTACATCATCTGTGCCGTATGCCCTGTGAAGCAGACCAAGCCCGCTCTGAGCTACTATATTCAGGAAAGCCAGTTCCACAACCTCTCCCCCGACTGGGTGGTGTCCCCGCCTCAGGTGGGCTTCCTCTTCCCCGCCTTTGACCAGCGGAGCACCAACCTGTACGGCGCTTTGTACTACACCAAAAGCACCCAGGACGTTCAGGAAGCCCTGGTAGACGCGGTGTTCCGCACGCCCCCACCCATGCCCGCAGCCCGGCAGCAGGAGAGCTTTCAGGCCCTGCTGGGAGACAGCCTGGGTGAGGCATGCAGCCTGTCCGTGGCCGAAGGGGTGCGGGAGCAGCTGTGCGGCATGATCGAGGAGCACAAGGAAAGCCGGGATCCCGAGCCCCTGACCATCCAGTCGGGCACCATGAAGCAGGTGCTGTCTACCTGCGGCGTGGAGGAGGAGCGGATTCAGGCCTTTGCCAGCCGGTATGAGGAGACCTTCGGCCCCGACGCTCAGCTCAGCCCCCGGAACCTGGTGGATACCCGCCAGATCCAGCTGGCCACCCCCGACGTGGCGGTAAAGATCAGCCCCGACCGAAGCGACCTGGTGCAGACCAGAATCATCGACGGAGTCAAGTACATTATGATCCGTGTAGAGGGTGAGCTCACCGTCAACGGTGTAGAGGTCAACATCCAATAATCCACAGAAAACACCCCGGGGCGGAACCGAACGGTTCCGCCCCGGGGTGTTTGTGTCAGTATTGTCCGAGTCCCTGGAGGATTCGGCGCTTATAGGCAAGAAATTCATCCGTCAAGGCGAATTCCGGGCTTCTGGGTCTGGGTTTGTCGATGACGATTTCCTCCCGGACGGTGCCCGGCTGGCCGGAGAGGAGATAGATGCGGTCGGACAGGAGGATGGCCTCATCCACGTCATGAGTAATAAACAGGGTGGATAGGCGGATACGCTCCATGACCTCCAGATACCACCGGTGGATGGCGCTTTTCGTCAGGGTATCCAGGGCGGAGAAGGGCTCGTCCAGCAGGGCCACATTCTGGGAAAAGAGGTAGGTACGCAGCAGCGCCGCACGCTGCCGCATCCCGCCGGACAGTTGGCTGGGCCACAGCTTCTCCGTCCCGCCCAGGCCGAACTCTTCAAACAGGGCGGCGGCCCGGCTGCGGGCCTCCTTCTTGGGCACACCCTTCAGCAGCAGAGGCAGGGCCACATTGTCCTGAATAGTGCGGTGGGGCAGCAGCAGATCCTTCTGGAGCATATAGCTCACCTTCCCCGGCTGCCCCGTCACCTCCTCTCCCTCCAGAAACACCTGGCCCCGATCCGGCAGTAGCAGACCAGAGATGATGTGAAACAGGGTTGTCTTTCCCCCGCCGCTTACCCCCAGCAGGGAGACCAGCTCTCCCTTTCTCAGGGTCAGAGACACATCCTCCAGCACCGGCCGGCCGTCAAAGGACTTGCTGACGTTTCGGACTTCCAGCAGCTCCATCTCAGGCCTGGGGCAGATAGTCGTTGGTAAAGCCGGCGTTGGGATCCACCGTGCCCTCCAGCAGCTGGTTCTCGTTGAGCCAGGTAAAGAATCCGCTCCAACGATCGGCGTCGAACACACCCCAGCGGTCGGCGTCGGCGATGTACTGGTCGGCCATCCAGGCCTGGCTGGCATAGACCAGCTCAGCGCTGTCCTTCAGCTCCGGGGCGGCCTCCATCAGGATGTCGGCAGCCTCCTGGGGATGTTCGATAGCATACTGATAGCCCTTCTCCACCGCAGCCAGGAAGGCCTTGGCCTGCTCCGGATTCTCCTCCAGATAGCTGTTGCTGGCGATGATGACGGGAGTATAGTAGTCAAAGACCGGATCGATGTCGGCGAAATCGAAGTAATCGGTGGCAAGGCCGGCCACTTCACAGGCCACGCCGGCCCAGCCGTAGTACACCCAGATGGCATCCACCGCCTTGCTCTGCAGGGCGGAAACCTCGTCGGTGACGGTAGAGGGAATCAGCTCCACCTTGGAGAAGTCGCCGCCGTCGGCCTCCATCACCTGCTGAATGGTAGCCTTCTCCACATCCAGATCCCAGGTGGCGTACTTGTGGCCCTCCAGGCCCTTGGGGGTATCCATCCCCTCGCCCTGGCGGGAGATAATGCCGGAGGTATTGTGCTGAAGCACAGCGGCAACGGCGGTGATGGGCAGAGGATCCTCTCCGATTAGGCCGGGGGCAATATAGTCCTGGAAGGAGACACCGAACTGGGCCTTGCCGGAAGCTACCAGCACCTCAGCGCCGTCCTCGGGGGGCTGCACCACCTCCACCTCCAGGCCGGCCTCCTCAAAGTAGCCCTGGTCAATGGCCACGTAGACGCCGGTGTGGTTGGTGTTGGGGGTCCAGTCCAGCACAAAGGTGATCTTCTCCAGCTCCTGGTTCTCCTCGCCGGAGCCGGACACAGAACCGGAGGTGTTGCTGGTATCGCCGCCGCAGGCGGTAAGGCTGGCGGCCAGGGTCAGGGCCAGGGCGGCGGAAAGGCCGCGTTTGCAAATGTTCATTGGGAATCCTCTCTTTCTTCTTGTTTCACTTTACGGTAGGGCATAGCCAGCCGCTCCAGGCCGTTTACCAGGGCCATCAGCAGCAGGGACACAGCGGAAATCAGGAAGATGACCGCAAACATCTTCTCAAAGGCGAAAGCGCTCTTCACCCGGGTCATATATACCCCCAGGCCCCCGAAGCCGCCCAGCCACTCGCTGATGACGGCACCCACTACAGAATAGGCAGCGGCAATCCGCAGGCCGGAGAAAAACTGGGGCAGAGCCGACGGGGCTTTCAGGTACCAGAAAATCTGCTTTTTGCTGGCTCCCATGGAGCGAAGCAGCCCCACAGCGTCCCGGTCCACCGACCGGAACCCGTCCAGCAGCCCCACTGTTACCGGGAAAAAGGTAACCAGGACAATCAAAATCACCTTGGGGGTCATCTCATAGCCGAACCACAGCACCAGCAAAGGCGCGATGGCCACGGTGGGGATGGTCTGGGTAATGACAAGGATGGGATAAAAGGCCCGGTACAGCAGGGGCGAGGCGTCCATCACCAGGGCGAACAGAAAGCCCAGGGACACGCCGCACACCAAGCCCAGCCCGGCCTCCTGCAGGGTAATCAGGCTGTTGTTCCACAGGGCCCCCCGATCCTTCCAGAAGGCCTGCAGTACCTCCACAGGGGCGGGCAGCATATACCTCGGTACCAGCCCGGCCACGGACACGCCCTGCCACACCAGCAGCAGAATGGCGACCGCAGCCACAGCAGGGGCCTTACTGCTGATGATGCTTCGTGGTTTTCTGGTCAATGGTCAGAATCTCTCCTTCCGGCTGGTAAACCACTTTGATGTAGGCGGAAACCTTGGGGGCGCCGGCACGGATGGCGATATGCTGGCACTCCTTCACAATGTCCATCAGCTGGTCATAGTCCTCACCCTCGATGGTGGTCTCAAAAGGCCCCACGTAGCAGTTCAGGCCGGTGCTTTTGATGTAGGCGATCACCTCGTCCACAATCCGTACCAGCTCCTGGTCATTTTCCGCCGCAGGCAGGGTCTGAATGGCAACACTTGCTTTCATTTCTTGGTTCCTCCTTTGAAATACAAAAACACCCCGCCGGATCCATTCCTGGCGGGGTGCATCAATGCACAAATACGCAGACGTTCTGCATAATGCGATATGTTCCCTACGCTGGCATGATCCAGATCAGGTATATGGGTCACGGCACCACATCCGTTTCTCAGCCCGTCTCTCGGGCTCCCCGTTGTCAGCTACAGATTCTACCCCCATTTTTCGCCTTTGTCAAGATCGAATCATCCCTCACCTGCTCAGTGATGCGTAACACCCACACAGGGAGAACATCGTCACAGGGAATCAAGTAGATTTGTCTGCCGTTTTATGTTACAGTCACTTTAAGCAGGCACTTTGAATGGAACGTCTGATTTCATACGTCCAATCGCCGCCATTCAGGAAATGCAACTACTGGTTGACACGTAGTTGGTCGATTGCAACCGGAATTTTGTGTATAATACAGGTACAACAAACGCAGAGGGAGGTGTTTACGATATGACCTTGGGGGAAAACATCAAAAAAAGGCGAGAAGAATTGAAACTATCCCAGGAATACGTAGCGGAACAGCTGGGTGTAAGCAGGCAGGCGGTATCAAAGTGGGAAACGGGCCAGTCAGAGCCGACAGCAAGCAATTTGATCCGTCTGGCAGAGGTATTTGAAATAAGCCTGTCGGAGCTTGTTGATCCGCATAAGAATGACAAAGCACAATCGACCTTTGAGAAGGAACCAAACCGAAAAAAGCCCAATCTGATTCTTCGGGCCAACTTGATTCGAATTGCAATTATCGCACAAGCAGCATGTATGTTCAACTGCACATCGGTTATTTACCAGCTTCGACATCCGGATTTTCCCAACAAAGACCTTTACCGCGGAGCCCTTATCTTTTCCCTTGTATTGCTGGCCCTCAGCTCCATATGGATGGCAGCAAATCACCGGTATGAAGCGGATAAAACCCAGCGCCGAAAAAATGCAAACATGGAGCTGATCTATTGCTGCGTTCAGCTTTTCGTAGGCCTTCTGACCATGCATTTCGGTCTGGGCCTTGTAGGTGGGGTCATGATGATCGTGGTAGGCAGCGTCTATATCCTGTACATCAATCCCAAGTTTATGTCCCGCAAGCTAACAAAGTAAAAGGAAGTCTATGATGGGAAACGTAAGATAGCCTTTCTCCGCTTTCGTCACCTGTAAACCCTGCGGCATATAGAAACCCGCCATTCCAAAATCAAACGGAAACATATGAAGTATGTCAGGAAGTTGTTCATAACCACCAAGACGAAAAGAAAGAAAAAGACAGGCAGTTACCGTAAAATGAAGTGACCCCGAAAAGTTAGACAAAATTTTCTTGAAGAAATTGTTCAAGCAGCCGAAAGGGCTTGTTGTCTGTGAATAGCAGGCGGCAAGCCCTTTAGCTTTACCTTAATGCGACGGTTATT
>CALXDY010000009.1 GCA_944387225.1 uncultured Oscillospiraceae bacterium
GGTGACGCCGGGCAGGCTGCCCAGCTCCTCCGCCCCCAGAGGGGTTGCCACACTGACGGCTGCGGTCACGCCCCGCCGGGACAGCATCTCAGCCAGCTGCCGTCCCTCCGTGGTGCCGCCGAAAATCAGTACCTTCATTGTTTCCCCTCGTAGCCTCTGGGTGTGACCATCCACCGGCCCAGCTGCTGGGTGGAGGAGGAGCCGATAAACACGGTGGTGAACATATCTACCTCCTCCGTTTCCAGCTGCTCCAGGGTGAGCAGCCGCCGCTTCTCTCCCTCACGGCCCACGTTCCGCACCCAGCCGCAGGGGGTGTCCCCCGACCGGTGCTGTCTCACGATGCGGCAGGCCCGGGCCAGATGATCCCGGCGTTTCCGGCTCATGGGATTATACAGGCAGATCACAAAGTCCCCCGCCCCGGCGCAGTCCAGCCTGCGGGCGATCATCTCCCAGGGGGTGAGCAGATCGGATAGGGAGATTACCGCAAAGTCGTGCATCAGGGGCGCGCCCAGCAGAGCCGCTCCGGACAGGGCGGCGGTGATTCCGGGGATGACCTCAATGTCCACCTGGGGATAATCCTCCGCCATTTGCAGGATGGGCCCGGCCATACCGTACACGCCGCCGTCTCCGCTGCAAATCATGGCGGTGGCCAGTCCCTGGTCAGCCTTCTCCAGGGCCATACGGCACCGCTCCAGTTCCCGGGTCATGGGGGTGGATACAATCTCTTTCCCCCGGGCCAGCTCACCGGCCAGCTCCACGTAGGCGGTGTAGCCGCACAGCACCTGGCACGCCTCCAAAGCCCGCCGGGCCTGGGGCGTCATCTGCTCCGCCCCCCCGGGGCCCATTCCGATGATATACAGCTGTTTCATCGTTTCTCCTCCCAGGTCAGCCCGGGGGGAAGGGCGGCCACCGCCGCCGTCACCCCGTCTGCCAGAATCCGTTTTTCCATCAGCAGCTCGCCGCCCTCAGCCAGGGCGGCCCGCTGGCACACGTTGTCCACTCCGGTGATCTGCCGCACAAATTCAGAGGCGGGAAACGCCCCCGGCACGCCGGCCAGCTCCTCCTCCGAGTAGGTGGTCAGGGGGATCTTCCACCCCCGGCACAGGGCCAGCAGGCCGGGCTCGTCCCCCTTCCGGTCTATGGTGCAGATCCGGCTCACCCCCTGTTGGGGCAGGCCCACGCCGTCCAGGGCGGCCAAGGCAGCCCGTTCCAAGGTTTCCACCGCCGTTCCCCGGCGGCAGCCCATCCCCAGACGGATGGTCCTAGGACACAGCCACAGGGTCTCTGCCCCCGGCCTGACCCAGTCTACTACCACCTGAGCCTCCTCCCGACCGGCGGGACGCAGTCCGGCGGGCATCTGTCCGGCCACGGGCCAGCGGCTCCAAACCGTCACCGATTTCCCTGCCAGCAGGGCAGAGGAGACCTCCAGGATCTTTTGGGGATTGCACACCGCCAGATTCTGCCGTCTGGCCCACTGATCCACGGAGAACACCCCGTTGACGTCGGTGGCGGTGGTAATCACCGCCTGGGCGTCCAGCAGTCCGGCGATTTCCCGGGCCAGGTCGTTGGCCCCACCCAGATGTCCGGAGAGAATGGGGATGACAAACCGTCCCCCCTCGTCCAGCACCACCACCGCCGGATCCAGGCTTTTATGGCGGACACAGGGGGCAATCGCCCGGACGGCGATGCCCGCCGCCCCCACGAAAACCAATCCTTCCGACCGTTGGAAGGCCCGGACAGCCCAGTCCTCCACCCGCAGTCCCTCCCGGGTACAGGCGGCCTGGTGCCCCGTCCGGCACAGCAGCCCGGCCAGTCTCTCCGCCAGGGCTTCCCCCCGGCGGGTGAAGGCGATCAGCTCCAGCTTCATCGGCTTTCCGGCTTCTGAGAGCCGTCCCCTTGCCGGTATTCCGTGGAGAAGCCGGGATGGTACAGGCAGCTGCGGCTGTAGTCATGGGCCAGAAAATCCCCCACCAGCACCAGAGCGGTTTTGGAGATTCCCTCCCGCGCTCCGGTCTCGGCCAGGGTGCCCACGGTGCAGCGGGCCACCCGCTCCTCCGGCCATGTAGCTTTGTATACCAGCGCCGCCGGCGTGTCAGGGGTATAGGCCCCCTTCAGCAGCTCTGCCGACAGCCCGGCCAGCATTCCGGCGGACAGGAAAATCACCATGGTGGCCCCGTGGGCGGCCAGGGCGGCGATGCTCTCCTTCTCCGGCACCGGCGTCCGCCCGGCCATGCGGGTGATAATCACCGACTGGCTCACCCCGGGGAGGGTATACTCCGCTCCCAGAGCCGCCGCCGCGCCGCAGAAGGAGGACACTCCCGGCGTCACATCCCAGGGGATACCCACACGGTCCAACCAATCCATCTGCTCCCGGACGGCCCCGTAAAGGCATGGGTCGCCTGTGTGCAGGCGCACGATCTCCTTTCCCTGGCCGTGGGCCTCCTCCGTCACCGCCATCACCTGCTCCAGGGTCATATGGGCGCTGTTGTAAATGGGCACATTCTCCCCCGTCAGGCCCAGCAAAGCGGGATTGACCAGACTGCCGGCATAGATCACGCACCCGGCCCGGCGGAGCAGCTCCGCCCCCCGAAGGGTGATCAGGTCAGGGCCTCCAGGCCCCGCCCCCACAAAATGAACCATACCAGCGCCCCCTTACGGAATGAGAATGGTAGTGAAGTATCCCCCGGACTGGGGACGGTCAGCCAGGGTATGGTGTACCCGCTCCCCCTCCAGGCCGCAGTTTTCCACCATGGCCGCCCGCTCCAGCAGGCCCCGGCGCTCCAGCTCCTCCAGCACCTGGGGATAGTTCCGGCCCGACTTCATCAGCACCTTGGCCCCGGGCAGATCCAGCGTCTCCCCCGGCCCCTTTCCTCCCCCCGGGAGGATGTGCAGCGGCTGATCCATGGTGGTCAGGCTCCGGCCCAGCCGGGCCGCCACCGCGCAGAAGCTGGGCACGCCGGGAATCATCACGCAGGGATAGCCCTCCCCCTGGAGAATCTCCATCAGGTAGGCATAGGTAGAGAAGATGGACACATCCCCCAAAATCGCCATGGCCACATCCAACCCCTGATCCAAATACCCCCGCACCCGGCCGGCCGCCTGGACGTGGGCCTGCCGCAGGACTTCCTTGTCCCGGGACATGGTAAAAAACAGGGGGGCAACGGTCTTGTCCTCCAGATTGGCCATCTGTCGGGCAATGGTCAGGGCGGTCATCTCCCCCGACGCGGTCTGGGGGGCCGCCAGCACCGGGCAGGCCTCCAGCACCCGCACCGCCTTCAACGTCATCAGCTCCGGATCACCGGGGCCTACGCTTACACCATAAAAAGTTCCTACCGTTTTTCGTTCCATCGGTTCATCATCTCCCCGGCCCCGGGGGTCATCCCCAGCAGGCCCATTTGATTGCTGAACAGGACGGCGCCCACGGCTGCCCTGCCCCCCACCCGTCGTTCCAGATGGGTCTGAATGGCCTCCAGCAGGGAGGCCATCACCGGTTTTTCCAATCCCTGCTCGGTCAGGATCTCCAGGCACCGGTCTGTGGTGGCGCTGTCCATCAGGGCCCGCAGAGTCTCCCCTCCGGCCCCCTGAAGGGCGGCGTGGGCGCAGAACAGTTCCGCGCGGCAGTCCGCCCACCGGGAGTGGGTGTTCATAATTCCCCCCGCCACCTTCACCAGCTTTCCCACATGCCCCACCAGCAGGATCTCCTCAAATCCGGCCTCCACAGCCAGATCCAGGGCCTGCCCGATAAAGTTGGAGCATTTCACCACCGGGACGTGGGAAAGGGGGATATTCCCCCCACAAATAAACTCCATCCCGTAATTTCCGGGCGTTAATATTACATTTTGGAATCCCATTTCCGCCTTTTGCCTCAGTTCCAGGGCCATCGTGTCCACAATGGCCTGGACGCTCATGGGCTCCACAATACCGGAAGTGCCCAGAATCGAGATCCCGCCTTCCACCCCCAACTGGGGATTGAAGGTTTTCTTTGCCGCCTCCCGTCCCCCAGGGACGGAGATGGTGATGGACAGGCCGCCGGGCTCGTCCAGCTCCCGGCGAACCCCATCCACCGCCTCCAGGATCATGGCCCGGGGCACCCGGTTGATGGCCCACTGACCCACCGGCTGATCCAGGCCGGGACGGGTTACCCGGCCCACCCCTTCTCCGCCGGCCAGGCGCAGTTCGCCCCCGGGCCACCGGGACACGGAGGCCACGATAGCCAGGCCGTGGGTGGCGTCCACGTCGTCTCCCCCGTCCTTGGTGACAGCGCACCGGGCGGTGTCCCCCTCCAGCATAGGGGTCTCCACCGGTACCTCCACCAAGATCCCCTTGGGGGTACGCAGGCCAACCTGCTCCGGAGCCTGTCCGGTCAGCAGCAAACGGGCCGCCGCAGCAGCAGCCAGAGCGGCACAGGTGCCCGTGGTATAGCCGCAGCGCAGGCGGCGTCCGCCGTTGGAGATGTAATAATCCAGGGCCATAAACTCAGCCCCGTCCCAGCAGCCGGGCCAGCCGCTCCCGGTACAGCGCCTGGACCCGGGGCAGCGCCCCCAGTCCCTGGAACACTGTCTCCACGGTATAGCCGGCTGCCTCCAGCCGGTTTTTCCAGCTGTCCGGCTCCGGTCCGGCCATATCCTCCAGGGCGTGGGTCCCGGCCACCAGCATCAGGGGTGCCAACAAAACCCGGCTGTCCCCCCGCTTGGTCAGCTGCTCCAGAACGGCATCCAGATCCGGCCAGCCCTCCACCGTGCCCACCAGCATGTCCTCTCTCCCGGACATATGCAGCACACCCTGGAGGGCAGGATAGACCAGGTTGCCCGGATGGTCGGTGCCGTGGCCCAGCAGCACCACAGCCTGCCCGGGCCGGCGGGGAAACCGCTCCGCCACCCCCTGGGCCAGCAGGCGGACAAATTCCGTGTCCCCCATCAGGGGCGGAGCCAATTCCACTTGGGCAAACCGCTCCCGAGCCTCCGCCGCCAGGGCGGAGATCTTATCGTACTCCCAGCCAGGCAGCAGGTGGGTGGGCAGCAGGTACAGCCGCTCCGTGCCCGTCTCTGCCTGGGCCTGAATGGCCTCCTCCAGGCTGAGAACGGTTTCCCCCCGCCGGGCCAGAATCCGGCGGATGGTGGGGCTGGTATAGGCCGTCAGCCCATACAGCCCGGGGGCCTGGCTCAGCAGCGCCTCCTCCACCGGCCGGATCTCCTCCTGCCGGGCCCGCTCCACAGCGGTGCCGAAGCTGACGACAATCAGTCCCTCTCTCATATATGGTCTCCTTCCTGCTCTTTTCGGGTAAAGAGATAATGGGTCTGCCCATCTTCCAGGGTAACGGGGTGGGCCTTCACATGGAAAACCTCCTCCAGCACCCCGCTTTCGTACACCTGGGCCGGGGTTCCCGTCCCCCGGATGCGGCCGTCCTCCATCACCACGATGGTGTCGGCACATCCCAGAGCCAGATTCAGATCATGAAGCACCATGACTACTTCCCGTCCCCCCCGGGCCAGTGCCCGGGTGAGATGGGCCAGCTCCAGCTGGTGATTCACGTCCAGATAGG
Source organism: uncultured Oscillospiraceae bacterium (assembly GCA_944387225.1). Classification (GTDB taxonomy): domain Bacteria; phylum Bacillota; class Clostridia; order Oscillospirales; family Oscillospiraceae; genus Lawsonibacter. The sequence goes on from CALXDY010000009.1 coordinate 5,543, forward strand.
TGGTGGGCTCGTCCAGCAGCAGCACCGGCGTGCTCTGGGCGATGGCCATCGCCAGGTATACCTTCTGCCGCTGGCCGCCGGACAGGTTGGCCACCGACTGCTCCGCCAGCTCCAGCACCCCCGTCTGCTCCATCGCCTCTCGGGCCGCCTGACGGTCCAGGCGGGAATAGCGCCTGGGGTAGCCCAGATAGGGGAACCGGCCGTGGAGCACCAGGGCACCCACCGTGATCTCCGGCACAGGCCGGGACTGGGGCAGCAAGGCCACCTTTTTGGCAAATTCCCGATTGCTCCAGCCAGACACATCCTGTCCATCCAGGCCAATCCACCCGGAGGAGGGGGCCATCAGCCGGGCGCAGCACCGCAGCAGCGTGGATTTCCCGCAGCCGTTTGGCCCCACCAGCACCGTAACTCGTCCGGGCTCCACAGCCAGCGATACGTTTTTCAGCACATCCCCCGCCCCGTAACCGGCGGTGAGATCCCGTACCTCCATCATGGCCGGCGCCCCCCTCTCTGACGGAACAGCAGCCACAGGAAGAAGGGGCCGCCCAGCAGGGACAGCAGAATGCCCACCGGCAGGTCATAGGGGGCGAAAGCCACCCGGCCCACCAGGTCGCACACGGTCACCAACAACGCCCCCAACAGCATGGAGGCCAGAATCAGGTATTTGTTCTGTGGGCCCACCAGGAAGCGGGCGGCGTGGGGCACCAGCAGGCCCACAAAGCCCACCAGACCGGCAAAGCTCACTGCCGCGCCGCACAAAACCGCGGCCAGGGTCAGCAGCAGGTTCCGGGCCAGACGGGTGGACAGTCCCACGGACTGGGCCACCTCATCTCCCAGGGTAAGCAGATCCAGCTCGTAGCTCAGGGCCAGGGCCGCCGCCACCGCCAGCAGGGTGAGGATGGCCGGAACGGTCAGTGCCCGGATGGTCACCCCCGCCAGCCGCCCCACCATAAAGGCATTTGCCCCCAGGGCAGCCTCCGGGAACAGGATGGAAACCCCGTCTATGGCGGCGGACAGGATGCTGCTGATGGCCACGCCTGCCAGCACCAGGGTAATGCGGCTGGCGCCGGTTTTCCGGGCCAGAGTGTAAACCAGCATACAGGCGCCCAGCGCCCCGGCGAAAGCGGCCACCGGCACCGCCACCATGGAGGCGGGAGCCACCACAGAAGCCAGGATGGCGCCCAGGCCCGCGCCGGAATTGACGCCGATGATGTTGGGTCCGGCCAGGGGATTGCCCAGCACTCCCTGGATGATCACGCCGCCCACCGCCAGTGCGCTGCCGCACAGCAGGGCGGCCAGCATCCGTGGCAGACGGGCATAGAGCACGATGTTCCGCGCCCCAGCCTCTCCGCCTCCCGTCAGCGCCCCCAGCACCTGGGAGACAGGCAGCCAGGTGGAGCCGAAGCACATGCTCAGCAGCGCCGCGGCGGCAGTGGCCGCCAGAAGCAGCAGGAGAACCAGTCCCTTATGCCTGCTCATTCCCGTCTCCATAGAGGATGTCGGCCAGCATGGCGTAGCTCTCCCCCCAGCGGGCGTTGGGCTTGTAGTGGAACAGGTCCTTGGGCAGCACCTCCACCCGGTCCTCCTTCACGGCAGTCAGCGTCTGCCAGGCGGGATCGCTGGCAAACAGCTCCTCCAAGCTCTTCAGCGCCGCCTCCTGGCTGGAGCCCATGGTGGTCACCAGAATGAAATCGGGATCGGCGGCCAGGATGGACTCCATCTGCAGATCCTCCAGCAGACCGGCGTCGCTGTCGGCGATATTCACCGCGCCCAGGCCGGTGATCACCTGCCCGGCGATATTGTCGCTGTTTTTGGCCCGCACCCCAGTGGAATAGGCCCGCAGCAGCAGCACCGTGGAACCCTCTCCCTCCGGCACGGAGGCTACCACCTGGTCAATGGTGTCCTGAACGGAAAGGCCGTTTTCCTGATACAGGTCCTCCCGTCCGGTGAGATCGGTACAGATTTTCAGCATATCCAGGTAATCGTCAAAGGACTCCACCTTGAACCACGCAGCGGGGATTCCCGCCTCCTCCAGGCTGTCCTCCAGAGAGAGCTGGCCGTCCAGATCGGTGGTCAGGATCACAAAATCCGGCTCCGCCGCAAACAGCGCCTCCAGGTTGGGCTGCTGGTTGGAACCCAGATTCACCGTATCCTCCGACAGGTCCAGTCCCCGCTCATCATAGGCGTCCTGAGTCACCGCGATCACCTCGCCCCCGGCCAGAAGCCAGGTCTCGGCATAGCTGCCCATCAGGGCCGCCACCCGCTCCGGCCGCTGCTCCAGCTTCACCTGGCGGCCCAAATCGTCCTGGAAGGTATAGGCCTCCTGTCCCTCCTGTGCAGATTGACTTCCGCTTCCGGATGCGGGTGCGCCGGAACATCCGGACAGGAGCATGACGCCTGCCGTCAGCAGGATCAGAAAACGTTTCATGGCCGATAATTCCTTTCTTTTCACAGACATGTTGGTATTCTATCACATTTACCCGTAAGAATCCAGCCGCAGATTTTACCCGCCCTTACGCCAGAAAAGCCCCGGATTCGGCGCAGCCGAATCCGGGGCTTTGATGTCACAGATGCCCACGAGGGAAACGTTAAAATAAAATTCGCTTCATCCCGGGGAGGCGGGAAATGCAGGCCACCAGGACCAGGGACAGCAGTGTGGTCATCAGCGTCCGCACACCCACATACTGAATGACCGACAGATCGTTTCCCATGAGAGATGTAATGGCATCCATCACCAGTACATGGATCCAGTAGATCCCGAAGACCAAATCGGAAAGGCGGGCCAGCCAGGCGGAAACCCGGGGGATCTTTCCCTCACGGGCCCGGAAAAAGGCCTGGGCCAGCACAAACAAAGCGGCAGCGGCCAGGTAGTGGTTGATTCCGTACCCCCCGTTAAAGGGCAGCGGAATCTGCTCCGGCGTAGCGGTGGACAGATTTCCCCACACACCGTACGCAATTCCCGCGCATCCCCCTGCATAGATCAGATATCTGACCCTGCGGCTCAGATCAGCGTTCCCCAGCCAATAGCCCAGCAGAAAATAGCCAAGATACCCCTCCAGCAACGGATCAAACAGGAAAATGTAAACGGGCTGAATGGTATTGAGCAGCGGCCGGATTGTGGTGGGAAACAGAACCATTCCGATCAGCAGAAGCAGCTCCCGGGACGTACAGCTGGCTGTCATCCGACTGAGGAAGGGACAAATCAAGTAGATCCCCAGCAGCGTGTAGACAAACCACATGTGGTAGCTGGTGCCCTGAATGACCAGCTTTTGCAGAAATTCGCCGGGACGGATGGCCTCTCCCTGTTGGAATACGTTGAATATGTAATAGATCAGGTTCCATATGACCAGCGGCACCAGCAGCTTGGGCAGATTTTTTCGGTAGAAGCTGCCAATCTGCTGAGTAGAGGGGCGGCTTAGCATCAGGTAGCCGCTGATCATGAAAAACAATGGCACCCCCATCCGGCTGACGGAATTAAGCAGGATACAAAATACCCAGGATGGCGCCTGATACAAAGCGGTATTGGGCAGAATCGGAGTAATCGCATGCAGAGTAATGACAAAGAGAATGGCAATACAGCGAAGAAAGTCCAGATACGTGACACGCTGTTTCATACTTCACTCCTCCTGTGTGACCCGTTTTGATCATGCCACAGGCATTTCTACACCCACACCGTTTCCGTCCTGAGACAGCAGCGACTCGTAGTCCCGGATGCAGACCACGTAATCCGGCTGGAACTGCTGAATGTATTCCCCAAGGGACCGCTCCCCGGAGTAGTTGCGCAGATCAATGGAGTGCATTTCATCAAAGCTCCAATACAGAATACACTCCGCAGCATTGGTAAAGCTGTCTCCGTAGACCAGAATGCTGGGCAGTTCCTCCCGGCCGGTATCAATCACGGTGTTGCCCACATCGCCCCCCATATACAGGTTGTAGGTAACCCATTCGTCCGTCTCCCCAGGCAGTGCGTAAACTGTGGAGGAGGTCTGGACGCCGTTGTCCGTCCGGGTAAAGGGAATGGGATCGTTCAGTTGAAGAATGGACAAGCGTTCCTCCGTATGCCAGGTGTCCAGCATTTTCCGGATGCGGGAGCCCAGGTAAGGGGGATCCAGCTCTACATAGGAAAAGTCCGTCGCTTCCAGCATAGGCAGATCTTCTCCGTCTGCCCGCAGACGCTCTATAATCGCTCGATAGGTCTCGTAAGCTCCGAAAATGGAGTAGTGATTATCCACATGGGAATAATACTCGTCCCTGTGGCCCAACTGGTCAAAGACCTCTTTCATGTCCAGGTAGGAAATTCCCTTCTCTTCCAAGGCCGGCTTGAGATAGGCCATGGACATCCGGGTAAACTCCGCCCGGTTGTTCAAATACGAGGGGTACCGGTCCTCATAGTAGACATACTGGCAGGGCACCGCCACGTAGTAGTATTTTCCGCCATAGGACTCCGTCAGATCCCGAACAGAAGCCAGATTTTCCGACATCTGCTCAGCTGACGCTGCAATTCCCTCTTCCCAAAGGCTTTCATAGTCATTCCAGGGCAGCAGAATATCCTCCTGCACCACCACATCGTTGACCACGGGGCGGCCCAGGGCCTGATCCAATATCGCTTTCAACCGGGACATGGCAATCCGTCCGGCAGCATGATCGGACAAATACTTCTCCAGGGCGGAGAAATAGCTCCCGTCCAACACGGCCTCCCGGGAATATTGCGGCTTGGCCGCCAGCATCCGATTTTCAAAGTAGGAATAGGTCTCGTTTCTTGACTGGTATGTAAGAAACGTAGCCGCAACCAGAAACAGGAAAAACACGGCGATAAACAGAATTTCCAGTACGCGTTCCAGACGTCGCATCTTTCTTCCTCCCCTCAGAATTGAAAGTAGATGAAGGGGTTGAAGCCCCCCGACGCCAGCTTCATGTAGGACAAGCCCAGCAGCCCCATGGCCAGCGCCTTGGGTGCCGCCGCCTGCACAACTGCATATCCAATCCGCTCTTTCCGCCGGTTCAGGTACCGCTGCAAGACGATCTTGATGGGACATGCTCCCACCACGCACAGCACAAACTCCGGCAGATACTGACGGAGATAGTATACCGAGTCCCCGGATACCAGACCCGCTCCCGCCTGTCCGAACATCACCGCCAGGAAATCCACAGCGGACGACAGGTCCGGCGCACGGAAAAACACCCAGCTGATCATGACCAGCAACATGGTATACAGGTGGCGCAAAGGGCCGGGCGTCTGTTCCAACAGGCCACCCCAGACGAATTTTTCTCCCATCAGCAGCACGAAGAACCACGCGCCCCAAACAATAAAGTTCCAGGAGGCCCCGTGCCACAGGCCGGTGAGGAACCACACCACAGCCAGATTTCGGATGTGCTTCCACCTGCGGCACCGGTTACCCCCCAGGGGGATATACAGATAGTCCCGGAACCAGGTGGTCAGGGAGATATGCCATCTCCTCCAGAAATCGGTAACCGACATCGCAATATAGGGGTAATTGAAATTTTCAAGGAAATGGAATCCGAACATCCGACCCAAGCCGATGGCCATATCGGAATAGGCGGAGAAATCGAAATAGATCTGCATGGTATAGGCCACCGCCCCTATCCACGCCGTGGCGGTGGATAGGGACGCCGTCTGGATGGCATAGACGCTGTCGGCCACCTCTCCCATGGCGTTGGCGAGCAGCAGTTTCTTACTCAGCCCCAAAAGGAACCGGGTCAATCCGTCGGAAAATTCGCTCACCGTCTCACGCCGATCCTCGATCTCCGACGCCACCGTCTGGTATCGGACGATAGGCCCCGCCACCAGTTGGGGGAACAGGGCAATATAGAGCGCCACATACAGGGGATTTTTCTGACACTTGGCATCTCCACGATAGACGTCAATGACATAGCTCAGTCCCTGGAATGTGAAAAACGAGATTCCAATGGGCAGCGTAACCTCCGGCACAGGCAGACTCATGCCCAAGGCATTGACGGTCTCTACAAAAAAGCCGGAATACTTGAACCAGCCCATAGCGCCCAGCCCAAACAGGACGCTGAGCGCCACAGCGATTTGTTTCCAACGCTTGCTTTTCGCCGCGTCCACCATCCGTCCGCAGGTGTAGTTGACCAGAACCGACACCAGCAGGATCATCAGGTAACTCAAGCCGCCGAACCCGTAGAAGGCCAGACTGAACAGCAGAAGGATTCCATTCCTCAGCCCCCGAAACCGGGCAGGCACTATGAAATAAAACACCAACAGCGGCGTTAAAAAGAACAGGAGAAAGCTGACGCTACTGAAGACCATTTCCATTTCCCTCCGGACATTAAGGTCGCAGAAATCCACGGCTGCGTATTCGTCCCATACGCAAGCCTATGTGTACGTAACATTGTAACCATGGTTACACATGTTTGTCAATCACACATGGATATTCCGGCGAATCAAGTAAATTCCCGGCAAAAAAAGTGGAAATCGGTCGGTTATTCAGGGCAGCACGCTCTGGCACAGCGTGCGCAGCATGGTGGAAAACTCGGCCCGGTTCAGTCCGGCCCCCGGATTCAGGGAGGGCGACGTCCCGCCGCTTCCCGCCAGAAGGCCGGAAGCCACCGCCCACTCCACGGCTTCTCTGGCCCACGGGGAGACGGACTGATCATCCGCGAAGCGGTCCAGATCCGCCCGGGCGCTCACGTCCACCCCCATATATTTGGCGAACTGGCGCAGCACCAAGGCTGTCTGCTCCCGGGAACAGACCTGGTTGGGCAGGAAGGTCGTCTCAGAGGCGCCGGACAGGATCCCCTCCTCCACAGCCCAGGTCACCGCCTGGTAGTACCAGGCATCCCGGGGCACATCCTGAAAACTGCTGTCTCCCGTCTCCGGTCTGCCGGCCAGGTTATACAGAATCTGGGCCAGCATTCCCCGGGACAGGGTGGCGTAAGGGCTGAACCGGCTGTCGGATGTGCCGGACAGCAGCCCCTCAGAGAGCACATAGTCCACCGCCCCGGCATACCAGGCGGTCACCGGTACGTCCACATAGTCCCGAATCCCGGCCGTGGTCGGCAGCGCATCATACAGGCGGAAATAGTAGCACAGCTCCTCGTCTCCCGCCAGGTCGGACACGGTGATCATATAGACCGTGTCTTCCGGTCGGAAGGAGCTTGCCGTCACCTGGGACAGATAGGTGCCTGAACCCGGGGTGCTCCGCCGTTCCATCGCCGCCGTTCCCCGCTGCAGCAGGGTCTCGCCGGTAATCCGGTAGGTGGCGCCCGCTGTCAGAGCCTGCGGCGTTCCTCCCGGGGTCAGTGCGCCGTCGGCACCCATGGCATCTCCCACCGGCTCCTCCTCTCCGCTGAGCAGCTCGTATACCCCATCTCCGTCCAGATCTGTGAGGTAATTCACCGTCAGGGCGGTTTGCTTGCCGGCAGGCGTCAGTTGGAATTCCATGTCCTTGGTCACCCGGTTGACCGGGGTGACCAGCTCCATGCCCTCCACAAACTGAAACACATCCTGTCCGTCCCGCTGGTACAGATCCATCTCCAGCAGCTCCTGAACCGCCCGGTGCTCCCCGGCGTAAATGGTCACCTGGGGATCCGCCGCCCAAACCGGGAGGGCCAGGCTCAGAGCCAGCGCCAGGGCAGTCGTCCCGCCCAGCACCTTTCGCAATACCTTACTCATAGAATAGGTACTTCCTTTCTTCTTCATGTGTCTTTGCCCACGAGGGCAAAAAACAGTGCTGTCTTCCTCCGTAGACCTGCGTCTGGGATGAAAACAGCACTATTATACTTGAAATAGGGATAAAGTGCAACAAAAAATGCAGGAAACCAGATAAACCCTGAAAAATACCCACTTTATGACAAGGCAATCACCTGGAGCATCAGCCAGTAATGGCACACCGATCCCAGCAGGATAAACACATGGAAAATCTCATGGCAGCCAAAGCGGGGATTGTTCCGACCCGGCCACTTCACCGCGTACAGCACGCCGCCCACGGAGTACAAAATCCCTCCCGCCAGCAGCAGCGCCATCCCGTAGGGCGGCAGCAGGGCAAACAGGGGCACAATAGCCGTCAGCGCCAGCCAGCCCATAAACAGATAGATCACGCTGGTCAGCCAGCGGGGGATGTCCAGCTTGGCCAGTGTGAGCACCACGCCGGCCACGGCCAGCGTCCAGATCACGCCAAACAGGAGCACGCCTCCGTCCTGGCGGAGCACCGTAAGGCAAATGGGGGTATAGCTGCCGGCAATCAGCAGATAGATGGAGCAGTGGTCATACTTCCGCAGGGCAATCCGCTTCCCTGGTGTGGTGGATACACAGTGATACAGCGTGCTGGCCGTATACAGGCAGATCATGGACAGGCCGTAGATGGCAAAAACCAGCACATGGAGCCAGTTGCCCTCCAACACCGAAATGCCCACCAGGATCAAAGTGCCTATCAGGGCCAAAACCGCGCCGATTCCATGGGTAATGGCCGACCAGGGCCGCAGCCCGTCATAAGGATCCCGAACCTCTCTCCCCCGGCGGCGGAAGGAGGGGGTAGGGATGGCGCATTGAGAAACCTGTTCCATAGGGCGCCTCCTTTCTGTGTGACCAGTATATGCCCATCGCCGCCAAAATGCAATATAAAAAATTATACAAAATAATATTAAAAACCACATTTATCCCCTCACCAGATTGACCTGTACCTGATCCCCCTCTGCCCAAACCCGGACAACGCCTCCGGGTGCCTCACCCGATGCCAACAGGAGATCGGCCACCGGATCCTCCACCTGGGCTGTCACCGCCCGACGGAGGGGGCGGGCGCCATAGTCCCGACTGCTGCCCCGTCTGACCAGAAGGGGGACCACCCCATCCTCCACCTGAAGCTCCACTCCCATGGCGGATAGGCGCTGACGGCTCTGCTCCAGCAGCTGCAGGGTGATGGCAGACAGTGCCTTCTCATCCAGGGGATGGAACACCAGGATGTGGTCCAGCCGATTTAGAAATTCCGGGGAGAAGGTTTTCCTGGCCTGAGCCAGCACCCCCTGCTCCAGCTGCTTCCGGTTCTCCTCCCCGCCGGACAGGAATCCCAGCGGCTGCCGCTGCTGGAACAGCTGCGCCCCCAGATTGGAGGTCAGCACCAGCACGGTGTTGCGGAAATCGGTTTTCCGCCCCTGAGCGTCGGTAAGCACCCCTTCCTCCATTACCTGGAGGAGCACCGACCACACGTCCCTGTGGGCCTTTTCCAGCTCGTCCAGCAGCACCACCGACCATGGGTTGCGGCGCACCCGCTCGGTCAGTTGTCCTCCCTCGTCATGGCCCACATAGCCGGGAGGCGCACCGATGAGGCGGGAGACGCTGTGGGCCTCCATATACTCCGACATGTCAAAGCGCAGCAGGGCATCCTGGCTTCCAAACAGGGTTTTGGCAAGGCTGCGGCACAGCTGGGTCTTGCCCACACCGCTGGGTCCCAAAAGCAAGAAGCAGCCCACCGGCCTTCTGGGATCCTTCAGCCCCAGTCTGCCCCGGCGGATGGCCTGGGCCACCGCGTGCACCGCCTGATCCTGGCCCAGCAGTTCCCGGGACAAATCCGCCTCCAGGGTGACCAAAGCCCTGCGGTCCCGCTCCGTCAGGTCGGCCACGGGAATGCCCGTCCACTGGGACAGCACCCCCCGAATATGGCTTTCGTCCATCTTCTGGGCCGGCTGGCCCTGCCGCCACTGGCGCCGGCCGGTTTCCAGCTCCCGGCGGAAGTCCCCCTCCGCATCCCGCAGCATAGCGGCCCGCTCGAAATTCTGGCTCCGGATGGCCTGGGCCAGCTGCTGTCCGGCTCTGGCCGCCTTCTGCTCCAGCTGCCGCAGCTCAGGGGGCAGGGTCTTTTGTGCCAGGCGAGCCTGAGCCGCCGCCTCGTCCACCAGGTCGATGGCCTTGTCAGGCAGAAACCGCTGGGGCAGATAGCGAATGGACAGATCCACCGCAGCGGTGAGGGCCTCGTCCGTGATGGTCAGGTGGTGATGGCTCTCATACCGCCCCCGCAGTCCCCGCAGGATGGCCATAGTCTGCTCCCGGGTGGGCTCCCGCACTGTGACGGGCTGAAAGCGCCGCTCCAGGGCGGAGTCCTTTTCAATATACCGGCGATACTCGTCCAGGGTGGTGGCGCCGATCACCTGGAGTTCCCCCCGAGACAGGGCGGGCTTGAGGATATTGGCCGCGTCGATGGCCCCCTCCGCCGAACCCGCCCCCACAATGGTGTGCAGCTCATCGATGAACAGGATGATATTTCCCGCCCTTCGCACCTCCTGGAGCACATGCTTCAGCTTCTCTTCAAATTCTCCCCGATACTTGGTGCCCGCCACCATGGCAGACAGATCCAGGGCGCACACCCGCTTTCCCAGCAGATGGGATGGGGCAGTTCCGTCGGCAATACTCAGGGCCAGCCCCTCCACCACCGCCGTTTTACCTACGCCCGGCTCCCCAATGAGCGCGGGGTTGTTCTTGGTCCGCCGGGACAGAATCTGTACCAGCCGTTCCAGCTCCGCTTCCCGGCCGATCACCGGATCCAGCCGGCCCTCCCGGGCCAGATGCGTCAGGTCTCTGGCGCACTGGTCCAGCTGTCGGGTGTCCCCCGCCGCCCGTTCCGGTTCCCTGCGGGTCAGCCGGCCCGCAGGGCTGTCCTCTCCGCCCAGGGATGCACAGACCTTATGGTAGAGCTGCCAACTGTCCACCTGACAATCCTTCAGCAGGCGCACCGCGCCGCAGGATTGCTCCAGCAGCAGCCCCAGCAGCAGATGCTCTCCGCCCACCATGGGCTGGCCCAGCCTGCGGCTCTCCGCCACCGCCTGGCGAATGCAGCTGCAGCAATTGGGTGTCAGGCCCTGATAGAGAGTCCGGTTGGGCACCCCAGTCCCCACCAGCTGGGCTATCGCCCCCTGGATGGTCTGCCGGTCGGCGCCCGCCTGCTCCAAAGACCTGGCCGCCAGGCTGTACTCCTGACTGGCCAGGCCCAGCAGCAAATGCTCGCTGCCCACATAGCTGTGCCCCAGACGGGCGGCGTTTTCCTGGGCCAGCCGGATGGCCCCCAAGGCCGTGGATGTAAACCGGGTGTCTGACATAAGTGCTTCCTCCTGCGTGATCATTCCATGTCCTCCCAAAAGAGGCGCGTACAGGTACTATGCCCGTTTTTTCTAAATTTAGCATTGCATTTTTGAAAAGTTATGATACAATAAGGTTACTTTTAGAGGGAGGTGTATTTCCAATGGCCTATGTGATTAGCGTTTCTTGCATCAGCTGCGGTTCCTGCGCTGAGTCCTGCCCCGTGAGCGCCATTTCTCAGGGTGACTCTCACTACGTGATCGACGCTGGCGCTTGCCTGGATTGTGGTTCCTGCGCTGGTACTTGCCCCGTGGGTGCTATCTCCGAGGGCTAAGTCCCCGACAAACCAAAAAGCGTGGCCCGTTTCCGGGCCACGCTTTTTTCTTTTCCTCCGGGAGCGGCCGCTCAGCCGCTCCCGTTTTTTCCGCCTCTGTATCCACCGGAGCCTTGGCTGTGGTGGCCCTGACTACCCTGGCCCTGAGCCATCTCCTCCCCGCCATTCTCCACAAGCAGGGCACGGAGCTGACGCATGGACATCTCCCCTACCTGCTGGGGCGTGATGGACACACCCAGTTCCACCAGTTCCAGATAGGCCAGGTACTTTCCGCAGGGCAGGCCCATCTCCTGGGCCTGGGCCGCTTCCTCCTTGTCTACCTGACGGCAGCGGACACCTCCCATTCCGGCGGTGCATTCGGTCACATAGTCCAGCACCTCCGTTCCCTGGCCGCCCCTGAAGCCAACCACAGACAGAAAAATCTGCCCATCCTCCTCCAGGCACCGGCTTACAGCGTCGCTGTCCAAAATCTCATCCACCGCCCCGTCAAACTCCAGCAGGCTTCCCACGGAGAGCAGCTGTACCGGGACAAAGCCCTCTGCTTCATCCCCCTCCCGGATCGCCTGTACCAGCTTGCCCATCCCTTCGCCCTCCGTCCACCACTGGTATGCGCCAGCGGGAATGGTCAGAGACAGGAGCGCGGCGGACGCAACCGCTGCCGCGGCCACACGATGATACATTCTCCCTTTCGTTCCCCCGTGGGATCATATACAACTGCGGTATAGCATATTGACTGGTTTTTTCAAGTATAATCTTACATTTATGCCATATTTAACAAACTCGCACGCTTCAATTTTCCATTATCCCCCTATTGGTCGGAGTGTTATCTGCCTCCCCCCAGCTTTCCCCTTGTTTTCTTTCCGTTGGTATGGTATACTGAATGTCCCCAAGCAAGGGGATCATCCCACGGGAGGGGGTGCGTACAGTGGGAGAGGGCATCAAAATCGTGGCGAAAAACAGCAAAGCGTACCACGATTACTTCATCGAGGAAAAATACGAGGCAGGCATTGAACTGGCCGGCACCGAGGTAAAGTCCATCCGGCAGGGCCACGTAAACCTGAAAGACTCCTTCTGCCACATCAAGGACGGGCAGATGTTCGTCATTGGTATGCACATCAGCCCCTACGAAAAGGGCAACATATTTAATAAGGATCCTTTGCGCCAGCGCCGTCTGCTGATGCACAAGCGGGAAATATTAAAGCTGTTTGCACATATCAAGCAGGACGGCTACTCCCTGGTGCCCCTGGCAATTTATTTCCGGGGCCCCCGGGTCAAGCTGGAGCTGGGCCTTGCCAAAGGCAAGAAGCTATATGACAAGCGTGAGTCGGCGGCCAAGCGGGACGCCAAGCGGGAAATGGACCGCACCATGAAAACCCGCGGCCGTTTTTAACGCCAATACAGGGGGGTTCCCCATTCAGAAAAAGGAGTGATTCCCATGGCACAGAATCCTATCGTGACCATTGAGATGGAGGACGGCGGCATCATCAAGGCTGAGCTCTATCCTGAGGTCGCCCCCAACACGGTAAACAACTTCATCAGCCTGATCAACAAGGGGTATTATAACGGCCTGATCTTCCACCGGGTCATTCCCGGCTTTATGATCCAGGGCGGCTGCCCTCAGGGCACCGGTATGGGTGGCCCCGGCTACTGCATCAAGGGCGAGTTTACCCAGAACCGGTTCCAGAATGACCTGGTGCATGACCGGGGCGTGCTGTCCATGGCCCGAACCATGGTCCCTGACTCCGCGGGCAGCCAGTTCTTCATCATGGTGGAGAAGGCGCCTCACCTGGACGGTCAGTACGCCTCCTTCGGTAAGGTGATTGAGGGCATGGAGGTGGCCGACGCCATCGTGTCCACCAAGCGGGACTGGAACGACAAGCCCCGCACGCCCCAGCGGATGAAGACGGTCACCGTGGAAACCTTCGGCGTGGAGTATCCCGAGCCCGAGAAGGTCTAATAAATCAAAAAAGGGACTTCTCCTCCCCACAAGAGGGAGGAGAAGTTCCCACCCCATTCTCCCGTATCTTCAAACGAAGCCCAGCGACAGCGGGTTCGTTTGGAAAAGGAGGAGCAGCGGAATGAGCGAGCTTTCGCCCCCTGGCGGAAGCAAGAGATATGACGCTTGCGACGACGCGGGGGCGTACCGGTTTCGACGGGGACACGGAAGTGGAAATAGCGGGCGGTGGCGCCTGGCCACCTTAAAACGGGCATTCTTTATAAATTAAAGAACAACGATAACTACGCTTACGCTGCCTAATTAAAGGCGGCCGTCTGACCCGGAAGGACCACGAGCCGGGA
>CALXDY010000010.1 GCA_944387225.1 uncultured Oscillospiraceae bacterium
GCGAAGCGGGTTTCGTGGGGAAGAGGAGGCGCAGCGGAAAGAGCGACCTTTCCCGGGACACCGGGGAAGGGAGGGATGTGAAGCTTGCGTCGACGAGCCCGGCGTGGCTTGCCTGCTGGACGCCTGAGAGAAGCGACTGCTTCGATAGCCGGAGATACCGGCTGGAGGAAAGAGAGAAATCCCAGCGAGACCGCTGAAACTAATTATGGGGAGAGATCAGGATGAACCGCCGCTACCGTAAAACTATCATCGCCGGAAACTGGAAGATGAATAATACCCTGTCCCAGATGAAGGCTTTCGCCGAGGAAATCAAGCCCATCATGCCCAAGGGCAAGTGGTGCAGCGTAGTGCTGTGCGTGCCCGCGGTGAACATCACCACCGCCGTGCGCCAGTTCAAGGACTGCCACATCGCCATCGGCGCCGAGACCTGCCACTACGAGGAGAAGGGCGCCTATACCGGCGAGATCACCGCAGAGATGATCAAGGAGGCCGGTGCCAAGTACGTGATCATCGGCCACTCTGAGCGCCGCCAGTATTACAACGAGACCGACTTCACCGTTAATAAGAAGGTGCATGCCGCCATCAAGGCGGGCCTGTATCCCATCATCTGCGTGGGCGAGAGCCTGGAGCAGCGGGAGCTGGGTGTGACCATGGAGCTGATCGCCTATCAGGTGAAGTGTGCTCTGGCCGGCGTGCCCGCGGACAAGATGCGCCATGTAGTCATCGCCTATGAGCCCCTGTGGGCCATCGGCACCGGCAGAACCGCCACGGCGGTGCAGGCCGGCGGGGTGTGTCAGGCTATCCGTGCGGTGATCCGCAAGCTGTATGGCGCCCATGTGGCCCGTTCCGTCACCATCCAGTATGGCGGCTCCATGAACGCCAAGAACGCCGCCGAGCTGCTGGCCCAGCCCGACGTGGACGGCGGCCTGATCGGCGGAGCTTCCCTGAAGCCCGCTGACTTCGTGGAGATCATTAACGCAGCCAACCAGGAGTGATTTGTCCCGACCGGCGGGGGAGCGGATAACTGTCCCGCCGGCCGGGAGAACCCTGTACGGGACATCACAGTTAGGAGATCATCGTGATATGAAAACACCTACCACCCTTATTATTATGGATGGCTTTGGTCTGGCTGACCCCGACAAGGGCAACGCCGTAGCCAATGCCCAGACGCCAAACCTGGATCGTATTTTCCGGGACTGCCCCAACTGCAAGCTGTCCGCCTCCGGCCTGGATGTGGGTCTTCCCCAGGGCCAGATGGGCAACAGTGAGGTGGGCCACACCAACATCGGCGCAGGCCGGGTAGTCTTTCAGGACCTGCCCCGCATCAGCCTGGAGATCGAAAACGGCACGTTTTTCCATAACGCCGCCTATCTGGAGGCCATGGCCAACTGCCGTGAGTGGGGCTCCGCCCTGCATCTGATGGGCCTGCTGTCCGACGGCGGCGTACACAGCCACATCACCCACCTGTTCGCTCTGCTGAAAATGGCCAAGGAGCAAGGCATCGAGAAGGTCTATGTCCACTGCTTCCTGGACGGCCGCGATGTGCCGCCCAGCTCCGGTAAGAGCTATGTGGAGCAGCTCCAGGCCAAGATGAAGGAGCTGGGCGTGGGTCAGATCGCCACGGTAATGGGCCGCTACTACGCCATGGACCGGGATAAGCGCTGGGACCGGGTGCAGCGGGCCTATGACGCCATCGCCTGCGGCCAGGGCCCCTTCCAGGAGGATGCCGCCCAGGCGGTACAGAACTCCTATGACGCCGGGGTGACCGACGAATTTGTGGAGCCGGTAGTGTGTGTCAAGGACGGACACCTCCATGATAATGATTCTGTGATTTTCTTCAACTTCCGGCCTGACCGGGCCCGGGAGATCACCCGCTGCCTGGTGGACGAGGACTTTACGGATGTGGAGCGGAAGACCGGTTTCATTCCCGTCACCTTCATCTGCACCACGGAGTATGACGCGGCCATGCCCAACGTGACCGTGGCCTATCCCCGTCAGAAGCTGGAGAATATTTTCGGTGCCTATATTTCCAAGCTGGGCCTGACCCAGCTGCGGATTGCTGAGACGGAGAAGTATGCCCATGTGACCTTCTTCTTCAACGGCGGCGTGGAGCAGGTGTTCCCCGGGGAGGACCGGGTGCTGATTCCCTCTCCCAAGGTGGCTACCTACGATCTCCAGCCGGAGATGTCCGCCTATCAGGTGGCGCAGGAGGCGGTTACCCGCATTGAGAGCGGGGAGTATGACGTGATCATCCTGAACTTCGCCAACTGCGACATGGTGGGCCATACCGGTGTGTATGAGGCTGCCTGCAAGGCGGTTGAGGTTGTGGACGAGTGCGTGGGCAAGGTGGTAGAGGCCACCTCCAAGATGGGCGGTGTGTCCATGATTACCGCCGATCACGGCAACGCCGAGCACATGGTGGATACGGACGGGGAGCCCTTCACCGCCCACACCACCAATCTGGTGCCCTTCGCCCTGGTTGGAGCCAGCGTGCAGCTGCGGGACGGCCGCTTGGCGGATATCGCCCCCACCATGCTGGATCTCATGGGCCTGGAGAAGCCCAAGGAGATGGACGGCGAGACCCTGATCCTGAACTGAGCGTTCAGGAAGCACAGGCCCAAGGAGATGGACGGGGAGCCCCCGGTCCTGAACGGAGGGCAAAGCAAAAATTGTTTTCCCACCGGCGCCTGCCGGTTTAACGGGATTCCGGGCAACCGGAGTTCTTTCTGAAGATGAAAGGAGAAAATTCCCCATGAAGCAGATGATTGAGATTGTTGATGTGGTCGGCCGCGAGATTCTGGACAGCCGCGGCAACCCCACCGTTGAGGTGGAGGTGTACCTGGAGGACGGCACCATGGGTCGTGCCGCTGTTCCCTCCGGCGCTTCCACTGGTATTTATGAGGCCTGCGAGCTGCGGGACGGCGACAAGAGCCACTATATGGGCAAGGGCGTGGAGAACGCCGTGAAGAACGTGAACACCGAGATCGCCGAGGCCCTCATCGGCACCAACGTGCTGGATCAGGTGGCCATC
>CALXDY010000011.1 GCA_944387225.1 uncultured Oscillospiraceae bacterium
GGGGTGTTGAACATGGAATTCATGCGGATACCCACTTCCACCGGGATGATGGAAGCGTAGTCCTGGCTGAACAAAGACAGCAGCCCCAGCACCGGCGTGCTGATCAGACGGGTAGACAGCAGGTCGATGCTCACCACCCCGGCGATGGCCGCCGCCCCTTCCAGTGCCGTAGCCGCTCTCCGGCCCAGACTCTGTCCCTCCCCCTTGGAAAGGGCCAGCATCACCAGCATGCAGCAGTAGGCGATCAGCAGCGCCGCGAACAGCCGCAAAGCAAATTTGCCCGACACAGCATACAAGGTGGACGCGCCATTCATCACCACCCACAGGGTCACCGCCAGGAAGGGAAGATTCAGCAGATGTCCCTCCAGGCCCTTCCTTCCCACCAAAAGCGCGGCCAGGGCGCAGACCACCGCGGCCAGAGCAAGCCCCTTAGCGGTGGACACACTGCTCAGGCACATCACCAGAAAATAAATCACCATAGATCCGCCTGTCAGGCAGATCCATTTCCACTGATTGTCCGCCGACACCGCCTTCGGTCCCGGCCTTCTACGGCTCGACATAGCGTTCCTCCTATTCACCGGCGTTTCCAGCCGGTCACGTTACCGTGGGTTTCGGCTGTCCCTCCAGGGGCGGGAAACCCGGCGTAAAAGCATCGTGTCATAACCGACGCCGGGTTATTGTACCACAATTTTTCCCATTCGTCTATGTGGGTCTGCCCGATCTACAGCTTCTCCTGATTGATCACCCCTTTGGTCAGGGTCATCAGCAGGATCTTGATATCAAAGAAAAAATTCCAGTTTTCAATATAGTAGATGTCGTACCGGATCCGCTCCTCAATGGAGGTGTCGCCCCGCAGTCCGTTGACCTGGGCCCAGCCGGTAATACCGGGACGCACCTGGTGCTTGACCATGTACAGGGGGATTTCCTCCTTGAACTGCTGAACATAATGGGGCACCTCCGGCCGGGGGCCCACCAGACTCATATCCCCCTTGAGGACATTGAACAGCTGGGGCAGCTCGTCCATGGAGCACTTCCGCAAAAAGGCGCCGAACCGGGTCTTTCTGGGGTCGGAATTCCGGCTCCATCCGGTATCCTCCCGGTCATTGACCCGCATGGATCGAAACTTATACATCAGGAAGGGCTTTTTGTTCCGTCCCACCCGCTCCTGCTTGAAGATGATGGGGCCCGGCGAGGACAGGCGCACACCCACGGCCGCCACCAGCATGATGGGAGAGGTGCATACGATCAGCAAAGCGGATGCCACCACGTCAAACACCCGCTTCATGGCCCCGTTGATCCAGTTATCCAGGGGGATGTACCGGATGTTCATCAGGGGGATCCCATCCATATTGTCAAACTGAGGGTTGGAGGGGATATACTCGGCGTAAAAAGGGATCATGGTGAGCTTTACCCCGTCCTTTTCGCACAGCTCAATGACCTCCCGGGTATAGCGGAACTCCTCCGCCGGCAGGGCCACCACCACCTCGTCCGGATGCCGCCGCTCCAGCACCTTTTCCAGGCTGCTCACACAGCCCAGATAGGGCACCCCAGGGATGGAATCGTGGTCGGCCACATACCCATCCACCAGGTATCCGTACTCCTTCTGCTGGCGCACCACCTTCACATACCGGGCCGCCATATGGCTGTCCCCCACCAGGATCACGTGCTTCTGGTTAAAGCCCCGCTGGCGGAAATACCGGAGGATCAGCCGCAGGCACACCCGCTTCCCGCTCATCCCCACAAAGGACAGGAAGAAGAAAATCACCAATGTGGCACGGGAGTAGTTGATCCCCTTGTAGAGGAACAGAATCGTCTGGATCAGGGCAAAGTTCAGCCCACAGCCCAGAAACACCCGGCCGATCTCCCACTCAATGGTGCGCTTGCGCAGGGACTGGTACAAGCCCATGGTAGCGAACACCACCAGATGGCAGGGGATCAAAAACAACAGAAGCAGAAAGTAATTTTCCAAGGGGACGGAGATGATACCCCCGGACAGCACATAAAACCGGATGGCGAAGGCCATGGGCATGGCAAACAGCAGGATCACGCCGTCCAGAAGCACGTTGATCCCGTTGAGGGCGCGCTGGTTTTCCTTGATCATGCCTGTGTCATTCCTCCCTTATGGCCGTGCCGCCGGCTGCTTCGTCTCCAGGGGAAGCAGCGTTTCGTACTCCTCCATCACCCGGGGCAGCACCCGATCCAGGCAGTAGGCCTCCACCGCCTGCCTTCCCCGGCTCCCCAGTTCCATCCGCCGGGCAGGATCCTCCGCCAGGGCGGCCACGCAATCAGCGCAGGCCCGCCAGTCCCCGTAGGGGTAGAGCAGCCCGGCCCGGGCGTCCTCCAGCAGATCGGTGTGTCCCTTCACCCGGCTGGCCACCACCGGCAGGCCATAGTACATGGCCTCCATCACATTAAAGGGCAACCCCTCGCTGCGGCTGGCGGAAACAGCCATATCCGCCGCCGCGTACCAGGGCCCCATTCCGGACACCTGGCCCGGAAACAGCACCCGCTCCTCCAGTCCCAGCTCCACGGCCAGCTCCCTGCACCGCTCAAACAGCTCCCCCTGTCCGGGCAGGGCCAGCTTTACCCGGGGCGGCAGCTCCTTCAAGGCGCAAAGCAGCACATGCTGGCTCTTCCGGGCGGAAAACTCCGCCCCATACAGCAGCAGTATGTCCTCTTCTTCCACGCCCCATGCCCGGCGCATGGCCTGCCGTTCCTCCTCCGCAGCAGGGGGCAGCCGCCGGGGATCCAGTCCCATGCCCGGAATCTCTGTCACACGCCTGCCCAGTCTATGTACCGAGGCATATTGGGTGTCCCAGGCGTTCATGGTCATCAGCAGGTCGGTTACCGGGGCGGTAATCCGTTCCGCCAGAGCCAGGATCCGGTCCTTCCCCGGCGATTCTCCGGCACCGAACAGGTAGCCGTGACAGGTGCAGGCCACCTTGGTGTTTCCCTTCTGCCCCATCACCGCCAAACGGGTGAAGCAGGCGGCCAGCGCCGTGTGGCAGCTGATCAGGTCATAGTGCTCCCGGCCGATCAGCTTTCTCAGCTGTCTCAGAGCAGCTCCATTTTTCCAGGATAGCATTTGTTTTTCAAAGGGTACATCAATGGTCCGGTGAGCCTCCGGCAGCTCCATAGGCGTGCCGCCGCAAGCCACATGAACCGTCCAGCCCATCCGGCGGAACCGGGCCAGGTAGGGCCGATGAAAGTGAACAATATGGGAATAGGTGGACGCGGTAAACAGGATCTTAGGCATAGTCCACTCCTTCTTCGATACTGGTTCCGGTCTCCCAGGGGCCCATTGGCCGCTGGGTGCCGGGAAACAATCTGTCTCATTGTAGCATAAAACCATGAAAAAGAAAAGGTGGCGCCCCGAGACAAAAAAATCCTGCCCAACCCCTTTATGGGGTTGGGCAGGATCAAAGGAACGGCCGTCAAGTCCGGGAAAGCAGCTTGGAAAACTGGTTCAGGATCACCGCAGCCTGGGCCCGGGTGGCGGAGCCCCGGGGGCTGAGGGTATCGGCGGCGGTGCCGGAGATCAACCCCTCCGCCAGCGCCCAGCCCATGGCGTCCACGGCGTAACCGGATACCTGTCCGGCATCCGCATACCCGTCCAGGGATGCCCGGGCGGTCACGTCGCAGCCACGGTAAGCCGCGTAGCCCCGCAGAATCACCGCCAGCTGCTCCCGGGTAATGGGATCATTGGGGCCGAACACCCCATCCCCATATCCGGAAACAATCCCGTTGGCGCTGGCCCAGGCCACCGGGTCGGCAAACCACTGGCCGGGCTGCACATCGGTAAAGGACTGGCCGCCGGAGACGGCAGGCTTCCCCTCCATAGCGTACAGGATCGTGACGATCATGGCCCGGCTGGTGGTCACATCCGGGGAGAACTTCCCCTCTCCGGTGCCGCCCATCAGTCCCTGCTCATATACGGCACTCACAGCCTGGGCATACCAGCTGTCCGCCGGCACGTCGTCAAAGGGCCGCTGTCCCTGGGAGGGCTGGGAGTCCTCCTCCCCATCCGAGGGCGTGCCGGAGCCGGAACCACCGGAGCTGGAACCACCACCGGAGCCGGAACCGCCGCCGGAACCAGGCTTGTCATCCTCTCCGGGGTCAGGTTCGGGAGTCGGATCGGGATCAGGATCAGGATCGGGATCCGGATCAGGGTCGGGGACAGAGGTATCCTCGTCCTCCTCCAGACCGGGGAACACCTGCTCCGCCGCGTTGGGATCCAGCACCTTCAGGTTGAAGCCCCCCTCCACGGTGAAGAGGCTCCCCTCATCCGCAGAGAGGGTGCCCAGAGTCAGGGACCCCGTCTGGGTCAGGACGCCGGACTTTGCTGTGATGTAAATAGTGACCTGAGCTCCATCCTGCCTGGCAGTGGTGTAGATCACGCCGGGGGTCAGCCCCCCGTCGGGCAGGTAGGTGTAGGTCGCCCCCTCCTCTGAGAGGGTCAGGGTAATCTGAAGGCTCTGGCAATGGGCGGGCAGGTTGGCCAGAGCCACCTCCTGGCTGGCGGCCTCCTGAGAGGAGACCACCAGCTTGGGGAGGCCGGCCGCCGCAGAGGTCAGCACCATAGACGCGGTCATGGCCAGAGTGGTCAGCAGCGATACAAATGCTCTCTTACGCACGTTCATCCTCCGTTCTCTTACTGGGCGCCGCCCACAAGCTCGATGAGGGGCAGATCCACCGGCTCCTCATCATCCCCGCCGTCGGGGAAACTGATCCACAGGGTCTGGCTGGTCACACGCTTGCTGTCGGCATTGTTGGGGTCGTCCGTGCGGTAGAACACCGCCCGGATCTCCATGGGATAGGCGTCGGTGACGCCGTCAAGTCGGTTGAGGGCCTTCTCCTCCTCCAGGTTGGGAACGAAGAGGAAGAATCCGTCGCTGGTGTCGCTCACCGCACCGTCGGTGGGAATCTCCGCCAGCAGATACTGATCGCCAGCCATCGTCCGCTGAATGAAGGTCGCGCCGTCCTGGGAGGCGTCCCCAGCCTCAGGGGTGGTGTTGTACCGGGCCTCGATCTCCACATAGTTGTAAACAGGGTTGCCACGGTAGGTGCCCAGAATCACCAGGGTGCCGGCGGGAATGTCTCCGTAGGCGTCCTTGAGCACACCCACGGCGGCGCCGTCATAGAAGTCCACCCGGTCGCCGGGATAATCCAGCAGCTGGATGCCGGCATCCTCCGGAATTCCGATCACCTCGATAACCGCCAGGTCATAGGTCCAGATCCGGGTATCGGAGCTGTCCGCTCCGGGCTTGGTGAAGTAGGCCACCATCTCATCCCCGGAAAGGGAGCCGGTTTTCACCGTGATCCACTCCCCGTCCGCCTGGGTCTTGCCCCGGACGGTGTAGTCGCCGGTGAGCTGGCTGCCAGTCACCTTGATGCCGGTCACGGAAACCGCCTGGCCCCCCTTCATGGTGAAGGTGACCACCTCCGCGTCCCGATCCATGGTGTAAACGTCCTGGGAAATGGTCTTGTCATAGGCCACCCGAACCTCCCGGCTCTCCGCCTCCCGGCCCAGGTTGCCCAGCTTGTCCACAGGAATCACGGAATAGGTGTAGGTCAGGTTATTGGCCGCCCCCAGGTCATCCACATAGACGGCCTGGGTGGTGAAGGCAATGGCCGTGCCGTTGCGGCGGATCTCATAGCCCAGGATGTTGTCCTCATCCGTGTGGCGTATGGTCAGGGTCACCTTCTGCTCCTCCACCTTGGCGCTCACGGAAGCCGTACCGGCGGCAGCGCTGCCGTCCTCCAGGCGGTAGGTGCGGGAGACGTCGTTCAGGTACCAGATGGCCCGCTCCTCAGCGGGATAATCGGTCAGGATGTCCTTAGCTCCCTCGCCCAGGGTCATGCCCCAACGGGTAAAGAACTCCGTCAGATCCCGATGGGCCACCTGGGAGGCAACCAGCGCCACCCGCTCATCGTAGGAATAGCCGGTGTAGGCCCCCGACTTCCACAGGCGGAAGAACTGGTTGAAGAAGGACAGGGGCTGGTCGGCGTCGTCATAGGCCAGATGCAGCTGCCAGTACATGCCCAGCTGGACAAACACATTGTTGGCTGTGCCGGGACGGCCCTGAGCCACCTTGTTGAAAATATCCGTCCACCGGCCGTCCTCGGTCAAGCGGGTGTCCAGGGCCATGGCGCCGCCGTCCCAAGCCTGGAGGGCCAGAGAGTAGATGTTGTTGGTCACCTCAGCCCGGCCCAGCTTGTCCATGTTGTGGCCGATCTCATGGGCGATGCCCCAGCCGAACAGGCCGTTGCTCTTCCCCTGACCGGTAACGGAGGTGGGCTGCCCCTGCACCAGGGCGGAGGTGGAGCCGTACTCCACACCGATGTGATTTCCGGCGGCGTACATGAAGGCACCGGCAAACATCCGCATGTAACGGATATTCTGGCGGGTGGTCATGGGGTACTGATAGTCGGCCAGGGACGCGTCGGAATCAATGATGCCCTGCACCTTGTTGGCGATGAAGAGCTCCTCCTCCCAGGCCAGGATATTGTCGTACAGCACCTGGGCCATGGCCTGCTCGTCCCGGTTGACCCCCTTCAAACCGGCCAGAGCCTGGTCGGCGGGGATGGACAGCAGCACACTGGGGGTGGAAATCTCCGTGGCGTTGCGGATGTCGGTGGTCAGGCTGTTGGCGGACAGGGCGCTCACATAGGCGGTCAGATCCTGAACATAGATCTCAATGGCCTCTCTCCGGGCCCCTTCGTCCATGCTGTACCAGCCGGACAGCTCCAGCATCGGCATCTCGAATACGCCGCTGCCGCCCCGGATCTGGAGCTGAATTTCCTGGGGATTGGCTCCGGCATAGGTGAGGTAGAGCACGCCGCCCCGGGTGGCACTGAGGCTGCCGATCTTCTCCACGGTGATGTAGTTGCGGCCGTTTTTCAGCTCCACGGCCTTGCCCTGCCACACGCCGGACTCACCGTAGAACTGAGTAGGTACCACGTAGACCGGCTGATCGCCGGGCAGCTGGGCATAGATGGCCACAACGGAACCGGCATTGGCGGTGATGCCCAGGGGCTGGAGGGCACTGGCGCTCTGCCCGGCGGCACGGTCGGCCTGGGCGGAGGCACTGCGGCTCTGGAAGTCGTCCTTCACCAGGCCCAGAGCGGAGGAATCTCCCGCCAGCAGGGACTGGGCCAGGGCCAGCTCGTCCTTCAGCCGGGACAGATCCAGATAGAAGCTGCCCAGAGCATTCAGCCGCTGAGACAGGGCGTCAATCCGGCTCTCATCCACACCGCTGTTCAGGGTGGTGAAGGTATCGTCAGCAAACAGCGCCGCGATATCGTCCGCCAGGGTGTCGCTGTTGTAGAAGGCGATTTCGGAAATGCTCACCCGGGGGCCGCCGGTCTTTTCACCCAGAGCCAGCGTGACGCTCTTCACGCCCTTGGTCTCGGGGAAGGTGAAAATATAGTAGTTGCTGCCGGTGATGTTCACGCCGTCCCGGTAGTAGGTGGCAAGCACGCTTCCGTCCTCCCCTTTCAGGGTGACGGTATAGTTGGCAATGCGGTTTTTATAGGCGGCGTCCAGATAGGGCACCACCAGGAGATAGTTCATGTCATGGGTGGTGCGGAAGGTATAGGTGATGCTGCTGTCATCCCACCAGGTAGCGGCCACCCAGTAGGTGTTGGGATCTCCGTCCACCAGATGGTCAACGGTAAACTGGGGACAGAGATCCTTGTTCACGTTGCCGGAATTTTTCATCACGATGGACTGGATCTCTTCCCCACCGATCCGGTTGTCCTCCGGCAGGGCGGGCATCTCAAAGCCCTCCTTCTCCGGCGTCCCCTGGGCCTTGTCGGAGGCCGGGCCCACACCGTGGAGGTTGCCCGCCTTGATGACCACGTCATAGGTGGTTCCGTTGGTCAGGCCGGTGATCACGGCAGAGGTCGCGGTCAGGTTTCCGCCCCAGGCCAGGTAGTCCGTCTCCCCCTGAACCCGATAGAACACCTGGTAGAAGCTGGCGTCCTTGGTCTTGCTCCAGCTGATGCGGAGGGCTCCGTCGGCAGCCTCCACCTGGATATTGGAGGGTGCGCCCGGCACAGAGGCAGGCACCGGAACAGCGGACAGCACGGCGGAAGGAGTGCCCCGCCAGTCGCCGTTGGCGGCGGTAACCTGGAAGTAATAGGTCTGGTTGTTCTCCAGCCCGGAAATCACGGTCCGGTTGCTGCTGACCGTCACGCTTCCACTCAGACTGTTCCGATTCTGGCCATAGGCTAC
>CALXDY010000012.1 GCA_944387225.1 uncultured Oscillospiraceae bacterium
GGCATGGTGGAGTTGTGGCACCGGCTGCGGAAACGAGGTTATACCCGCCGCCCGGAGAGTTTGTTCCGTGTCTTGCGTAAATTGGGGCTGTTTTCTGCCCCCGAGAAAAAGAAAGCATACAAGCCCAAGCCTTACGAGCAGATGACTCATCCCGGCCAGCGGGTCCAGGTGGATGTGAAGGTAGTGCCCCGCAGGTGCATTGCGGACCCGGAGCTCCGCCTGTTCCAGTAGCCTCAAACAGGCGCTCGCTTTCCTTGCTCACAGGATCACCCCTTCCCGTTCCAGGGCCAGGCGCAGCTTCTTCCGCAGCCGGTACAGCCGCCCGGCCAGCTGCTCCGGCGTGCAGCCCAGCCGCCCAGCCAGCTCGTCCACCCGCTCCCCGTACCAGTACCGGCGGACAAAGACCGCCCGATCCTCCCGGCGGAGAGAGCCCAGCCACCGGTCGATGGCGTCGGCGGTGGCCCGGGCCTCATACTCTCCCTCCGTGTCCCGGCGGGAGGGAACGCAGTCCTCCAGCTCGCTGAGCAGAATCTCCATACCCTCTCCCCTTTTTTTGCTCCGGCGGGCCCGCCAGACGTCGATGGACAGGTTGCGGACGATCCGTCCGAAATAAGCCCGCAGGGATTTGGGGCGCTGGGGCGGCATGGTGTCCCAGGCCCGGTGCCAGGTGTCGTTGACGCATTCCTCCGCGTCCTCCCGGCTGGCCAGCAGATTATAGGACAGGCCAAAGCAGAATGCCCCGTACTTCTCCCCGGAAACGGTGATGGCCCGCTGGTCCCGCTGCCAGTACAGCGCCACGATCCCGCTGTCTTCCATGGCTGTTCCCCCTTTCGCTTGGGATATCCCCTTCTACTATATAAGACGGAAATTCTCCCGTTACATGTTCCTAATCCCCGCCTTTTTTTCGCATTCTTCCCGGCGGCAGTTGGGATAAAAAAATTCGGAGCAAGCGACAGGACGCTTGCCCTCATGCGCGTTTTACCGGCAAAGCCAAACTGGCAGCCGGATTCCCGTCCAAAACCAAACCGTAACCCAGCGCAGCGGTTGCGGTTTGGAAAGGAGGAGCAGCAAAATGAGCGCGCTCTGACTTATAAAAAATAAGTCGGAGCAAGCGACAGGACGCTTGCTCCGACGTGGCGGAGAGAGAGGGATTCGAACCCTCGAACGGGTATTAGCCGTTACACGATTTCCAATCGTGCGCCTTCGACCAGCTCAGCCATCTCTCCATACCTGACTCAGTTGTCCGCCGGGCCGATCAGCTCAGCGACGAAACATATTATAACACAGTTTTTCAAAGTGTCAACCCTAAATTTTCTGTTTTTCGAAAATTCCTTCTCCCCTTGCGGCGGGGGGCCAAAACCCGTTATAATGGGGGCAAAGAACCCGGCCAGGCCGGAAGAACATGGAATCGAGGAACCGAGAATGGATCTGTGCAACCTCAACGACATCAAAGCCCTGCTGGCCCGCCACGGCTTTCGCTTCTCCAAATCCATGGGGCAGAATTTTCTGATTGAAGCCTGGGTGCCTCAGGATATCGCCCAGGCCTCCGGCGCGGGGCCGGGGGTGGGCGTGGTGGAGGTGGGCCCGGGCATCGGGCCGCTGACCCGGCAGCTGGCCCTCCGGGCGGACAAGGTGGTGTCCATCGAGCTGGACCGCTCCCTGCTGCCCATCCTGGCCGAGACCTTAGCCGACCATCCCAACGCGGAGATTTACCCCGGGGACGTACTGAAGGTGGATCTGGCCGCCCTGGCGGAGGAGAAGCTGCCCGGCCTGCGGCGGGTGGCCTGCGCCAACCTGCCCTATAACATCACCACCCCCGCCATCACCGCCCTGATCGAGGCGGGCTGCTTTGAATCCATCACGGTGATGATCCAGCGGGAGGTGGCCCGGCGGATCTGCGCCGCCCCCGGCACGGGGGACTACGGCGCCTTCTCCGTCTTCTGCCAGTACCACACCCAGCCGGAGCTGCTGTTTGACGTAGGGCCGGAGTGCTTCATTCCCGCCCCCAAGGTGACCTCCTCCGTGCTGCGGATGGTGCCCAAGGCGCCTCCGGCGGAGGTGGATGACCCGGAGCACTTCTTCCTGGTGGTGCGGGCCGCCTTCGCCCAGCGTCGAAAGACTCTGGTCAACAGCCTGGCGGGCAGTCTGGGAGGCCGATACGACAAGGGGCAGATCGCCGCCGCTATCGCCGCCTGCGGCCTGAACGCCGACGTGCGTGGGGAGCGGCTGTCCATCCCCCAGTTTGCTGCCCTGTCCAAGGCCCTCCGGGCAGGAATTTGATTCCTCCCCCGGAAAAGATAGGCGAATAGTTATACGATTTATCACGAAAAGAGATATACTGTCGGTAAGAGAATTGACTTTATTGCACAACTCATGATATCATAATAGATGATTTTGGGTTCACCCGTGTCCCGCGGGATGGACAACCGGATATGATGAAAGGGGTCACGCGATATGGCAACGATTGATCTGAGCAAATACGGTATCACCGGCGTCACTGAGATTCTCCACAATCCCTCCTATGAGGTACTATTTGAAGAGGAGACCAAGCCCGGCCTGGAAGGCTATGACAAGGGTCAGCTCACCGACCTGGGCGCCGTGAATGTCATGACCGGTATTTACACCGGCCGTTCCCCCAAGGACAAGTTTATCGTCATGGACGAGAACTCCAAGGACACCGTGTGGTGGACCTCCGACGCGTTCAAGAACGACAACAAGCCCGCCTCCCAGAAGGCTTGGGAGGAGTGCAAGAAGCTGGCGCTGCAGGAGCTGTCCAACAAGAAGCTGTATGTGATGGACGTGTTCTGCGGCACCAACCACGACACCCGCATGGCCATCCGCTTCATCATGGAGGTGGCCTGGCAGGCTCACTTCGTGAAGAACATGTTCATCCAGCCCACCGAGGAGGAGCTGGCCAACTTCCAGCCCGACTTCATCTCCTACAACGCCTCCAAGGCCAAGGTGGAGAACTACAAGGAGCTGGGTCTGAACTCCGAGACGGCTGCCATCTTCAACATCACCTCCCGGGAGCAGGTTATCCTGAACACCTGGTACGGCGGCGAGATGAAGAAGGGCATGTTCTCCATGATGAACTACTACCTGCCTCTGAAGGGCATCGCCTCCATGCACTGCTCCGCCAACACCGACATGAACGGCGAGAATACCGCCCTGTTCTTCGGCCTGTCCGGCACCGGCAAGACCACCCTGTCCACCGATCCCAAGCGCCTGCTCATCGGCGACGACGAGCACGGCTGGGACGACAACGGCGTGTTCAACTTCGAGGGCGGCTGCTACGCCAAGGTCATCAACCTGGACAAGGAGTCCGAGCCCGACATCTACAACGCCATCAAGCGCAACGCCCTGCTGGAGAACGT
>CALXDY010000013.1 GCA_944387225.1 uncultured Oscillospiraceae bacterium
GGCGACCCCACCTGGATCACCGAGTCCCTGGGCGGCATGGGCGTGGACGGCCGGACCCTGGTCACCCGCACCACCTTCCGCTACCTGCATACCCTCACCAACCTGGGCACCGCTCCCGAGCCCAACCTGACCGTGCTGTGGAGTCAGAACCTGCCCGAGGCCTTCAAGTCCTACTGCTCCCAGATGAGCATCGACACCGACTCCATCCAGTACGAGAACGATGATGTGATGCGTCCCCTGTACGGCGACGACTATTGCATTTCCTGCTGCGTGTCCGCCATGGCCGTGGGCAAGCAGATGCAGTTCTTCGGCGCCCGGGCCAACCTAGCCAAGAGCCTGCTGTACGCCATCAACGGCGGTGTGGATGAGAAGAAGGGGACGAAGGTCATCCCTGAAATCGAGCTGGACACCGACGAGGTGCTGGACTATCCCAAGGTGCTGGCCAACTACAAGAAGGTTTTGTCCTACGTGGCCGAGCTGTACGTGGATACCATCAACATCATCCACTTCATGCATGACAAGTACGCCTATGAGGCCAGCCAGATGGCCCTGCATGATACCCGGGTGGAGCGTCTGGCCGCCTTCGGTGTGGCCGGTCTGTCCATCGCCGCCGACTCCCTGTCCGCCATCAAGTTTGCCAAGGTGCGCCCCATCCGCAACGAGGAGGGCATTGCCGTGGACTTCGCTGTGGAAGGGGAGTTCCCCAAGTACGGCAACGACGACGACCGGGTGGATGATATCGCCGTGGAGCTGGTGTCCTACTTCTCCGCGGAGCTGAAAAAGCATCCTCTTTACCGCAACGCCATCCACACCCTGTCCGCCCTGACCATCACCAGCAACGTGATGTACGGCAAGAAGACGGGTAGCACTCCCGACGGCCGTAAGGCCGGGGAGCCCTTCGCTCCCGGTGCCAACCCCATGCATGGACGGGACGAGAACGGCGCTCTGGCCAGCCTGAACTCCGTGGCCAAGATCCCCTACCGGGCCGTGTGCCAGGACGGCGTGTCCAACACCTTCTCCATCGTTCCCAACGCTCTGGGCAAGTCTCAGGAGGAGCGGCGGGCCAACCTGGTGTCCATCCTGGACGGTTACTTCGTCCAGGGCGCCCATCACCTGAATGTCAACGTGATGAACCGGCAGGTGCTGCTGGACGCCATGGAGCATCCCGAGCAGTATCCCACCCTCACCATCCGCGTGTCCGGCTATGCGGTGAACTTCAACCGCCTCAGCCGGGAGCAGCAGCTGGAGGTCATCCAGCGCACCTTCCACGAGAGTATGTGATCATTCGTCCATTCCCCTCTTCCTTTTGGGAGAGGGGAATTTTTTTGCATACGGACAGGAAAAGAAAATTAAATTACATTTTACTCACCCGGGGCGGAGAAATTTACATTCGGGGACTATACTGCGCTTGTGTGAGAGATCACGAGGAACTGACAGGAGAAAATAGGAGGAATCACCATGAATACGATGGCAAAACCTGCCGCCGCACAATCGCAGAAGCTGATGGTCTTTGTACTGTCCATGTCCCTGTACGGGCTGGCCACCTTGTTTACCGAGCTGATCCCCAAGTTTCAGGTGGGACTTGTGGAGTTTTCCGTGGAGTACTTTTTGTTTATCCCGCTGACTTTGGCCATGCTGTTTGATCCCCTTTCCGCCGCCCTGGGCGCCGCTACGGGTGAGCTGGTGTTCAGCGAGATCATGCTGGGCCAGTTCGGCGGACTGGGCGAGCTGGAAAAATTCCTGACCGTTACCATCGGCATTTACATCGCCGGCCGTATGGTGAGCGATCCCCGCAACCGGACCATGGTGGGCGTGGCCGCCATCACCGGAACCGCCGCTCAGCTGCTGATGGGTACCGTGGTGGATATTGCCAAGGTTCAGTTCGCTGTGGAGGATTTTGAGGCGGTGGAGGGCCTGCCTGAGAGCGTCTTTGCCACCGAGGGCTTCGCTTTCTGCAACGACCTGCTGTTTTCCGGCATCTTCTTCTGCCTGCTGCCCACCCTGTATCTGGTGCCCAGACTTTATGGTAAGATCGAGCCCCTGCTGGGCGCCGCGCCCCGCACGGCGGAGCAGAACGTGTCCGGCCTGAATCCCAAGGCTCTGGTGGTATGCGCCATCGGGTTTGCCTGCGCCGTCGCTGCCGAAATGGCCGCCACTGCCGGCATGTCTCTGGTCGACTGGGAGGCTGAGTGGGCCGAAAGCGGCACTGCCATGGCGGTAGGAATGGTTGTCGCCGCGGCCTTGGCGGTACTGGTTCTGCTGGTCATGAAGAAAAATCAGGAAAGGAACATGGCCTGCTGACATGAACGCGGTTGAGATTGACAGCCTGACTTATACTTATCCAGGCGCCGCTCAGCCCACCTTAAAGGGCGTATCCCTTCATATTGAACAGGGAGACTTCCTTGCAGTCGTTGGCAACAACGGCTGCGGGAAGTCCACCTTGTGTAAAGCGCTCAATGGGCTGATCCCCCATTTCATTTCGGGGACGTTTGACGGGAAGGTTCGGGTGGGCGGGCTCGACACCCTGGAAAGTGATGTGGGCACGCTGGCCCGAAAGGTGGGCTATGTGTATCAGGATTTTGAAAACCAGATCGTCCGGCCCACGGTGCTGGATGACGCATCCTATGCCTGCCTGAATTATGCCTGTCCCGATTACAAACAGCGGGGCAGGGATGCGCTGCGTCAGTGTGGTCTGGAGGGACGGGAGGAGGAGTATATCTGGCAGCTTTCCGGCGGTCAGACCCACCTGCTGGCTTTGGCGGGGGCCGTATCTCTGTGCCCGGACATCCTGATTTTGGATGAACCCATCGCCCAGCTGGATCCCATGCACGCCGACAGGATTTATGAGGTGCTGCGGGATCTGAACGAAAGGTATGGAAAGACCATTATCGTCATTGAACACCATACCGAATATATTGCCGACTACTGCCGTCATGTACTGCTGATGAAGGACGGCCGGGCGGAGTGGATTCTGCCCACCGGGGAGGCGCTGCAGAGGGTGGATGAGCTGGAGGCGTGCAACATCTTCCCGCCCCAGGTGACCCAGGCTGCCTACCGGCTGAGACAGCGGGGCACGCTGCCGGAGAGCGCCTGCCTGCCCACTACGGTGGAGGAGGGGGAAAGGGCCTTCGCATCCCTGAGCTATAAGGCCGTGGCGCCGGTTGAAAAGTGCCGTCAAGAGGAGGAAAGCGCCGTTTCCTTTCAGGATGTATCCCTGTCCTACCGCACGGTGAAGGGGGAGCCCCGAATTGTTTTCGACGGTCTGGAGCTGGACATTAAAAAGGGAGAACGGGTGGCGCTGATCGGCTCCAACGGGGCGGGAAAATCCACCCTGATGAAGATGATGGTGGGGCTGCTCAAAGCGCGAAAGGGGACCGTTTCCCTGTTCGGCGACCCCATCGGAGAGAAGAAAGCGGAGGAGCTGTCCCGACAGATTTCCCTGGTGTATCAGAACCCGGAGGAAATGTTCATCAAGGACTCCATCCGGGGAGATATCGCCTATGCCATGCAGGTGCGGGGCGTCCCGGACTGGCAGGAGCGGACGGACAGACTGCTGGAGCGGTTTCGGCTTACGGAGCTGCGGGACAGGGACGGCCGCCTGATGTCCGGAGGACAGATGCGCCGGGCCAGCCTGGCCATCGGGGTGGCGCTGGAGCCTGGAATTCTGCTGCTGGATGAGCCCACCGCCAATCTGGATATCGCCACCCGGCGGGAAATCATGCAGGTGCTGGAGGATATGAAGGATATGATCCAGACTGCCGTGATTGCCACCCATGATATGCAGCTGGTCTGCCAGTGGGCCCAGCGGATCATTGTGCTCAGCGGAGGAACGGTTGTGGCCGATGGCAGCCGGGATGAGATCTTTGCCCGGGAGGACCTGGCGGAGCTGGTGGGCATTCGTCCGCCGGAGATCTTTACCATGGCCCGCCGCCTGGACCCCCAGGCCCTTTGCTACACCGTGGACGAATTTATGGATCGATTTCAGGAGGCATAGTCTTGGAAAAGATGATGAGTAAATTATCGGAGAATATTCTGGACAAGTTTTCCATGGACTTTCTCCGAAACCAGGTGTTGAAAAACGCCTATGGCAACGACGACACTGTGATTGCGGCGCTGGATCCCCGGATTCTCATCGCATGGTACCTGTTTTTCGGCGTGGTGCCCTGGTTCGTCAATGATCTTTCCTTTCTGCTGGCCAGCTTCGCACTGGTGATGGTTACCACTCTGCTGGCCCGGGTGGCGGGACTGGTGCTGTTCCTGTTTGCTTTGGGCGTCTTTTCTCAGACGGGATACCTGTTTCTGGCCACCTTGCTGTTTGGCGGCGACGCCTCAGCGGTGGCGCCCCTTCTGGTTCTGACGCTGAAGGTGGCCACCATTTCCCTGGCGTCCGTTACGGTTTTTTCCGGCCTGGACCCTGATCGGCTGTCCAATGGGCTGATGTGGTACGGCTGCCCGGAACGGCTGAGCTTTTCCATTTCCTATGCCTACCGGATGCTGCCCATGCTGATGGAGGAATTTCAAAATGTATTGCTTTCCTACCGCCTGCGGGGAAGCGCTCCCGACCACGATACCTTTGCGGGAAAGGTACGCTACCTGATCTATCAGGTGAAAATCATCATGGAGTCCTTTTACCCCCTGATGCTGAATACCGCCAAACGATCCCGCACCACTGTGGAGGCGCTGGAGCTCCGAGGCTACCGGTATGGGGCGACGGACAAGGCGGTTCGGAAAATCAAGTTGTCCACGATGAAGGTGACATGTGACGACCTGCTGTTTTTGGCGGTCTCTGCTCTGTGGATGTCCCTGGCTGTCCTGGGATCCACGCTGATCTAACGGAAAGAAGAGGTTGTTCTTGAATCTGGATTTTCATACGCATGGGAAGCTGGCCAAGAAGCTCCCATTTTCCACTGCATATACCGACTGGCTGTTTGGGGAGGCCCGCGGGGCCGGACTGGATGCCCTCTGCCTGACGGAACATTTCAACACGCTGCAGTTTGAGGAGCTGTATGCCTATCTGACTTCTATCAGCCAGCGGACGGAGGACGTCCTGGAGCTGGACAATGGTCTGCGGATTTTTCCCGGCATGGAGACGGATGTGGCGGAGGGAGGCCATATCCTGTCCATCGGCCCTGTAGAGGCAATTTTGGAACTGAACCGTCGGCTGGAGCCTTTTAAAGAAAAGGGACGGTTTCTCCCGTTTGAAAAGCTGATGGACTTGTTTGAGGCCTATCCGGTGCTGGTGGGCTGCGGCCATCCCTACCGCGCCCCGGGCCAGGTCCCCCAGCTGCCTGAGGAGCAGCTGCGCCGGCTGGCTTTTCTGGATCTGAATGGAAAGGATCTGGCGGCAGACCGGGCCCGCACGGAGGAGCTGACCTACATGCTGGGCCATCGGCTTGGGATCCCTGTGGTGTCCGGCAGCGATACCCATCAGGCGGTGCAGTACGGCTGTGTGACCACGGTGTTCCAGCGGGACTGCACCTCGGTATCGGCCCTGCAAAAGGAGATGGAGGCGGGACGGTATGAGATCCGCCTTGCGGAAACCGCCGCCTTCCAGGTGCGGACGGCGGGCCTGCTGAAACGGTCCCTGAAGGAGATCCATGCCCTGGGCGGGGATTATGTGTCCATCCTGACCAAGGAGGCCATCGCGTGAGCAGGCTGACGGAGGAGATGATACAGCAGGTCGTCCGCTGGGTGGGGAAGGCGGGAGACCGGCTGGACGACCCGGACGCCATTCGTACCGTTACACCCAAAAGCAAGACGGATTTTGTCACAAACGTGGATGTGTCGGTGGAACAGTTTCTGCGCCGGCGGCTGATGGAGCTGACGCCCTGGGCTCAGTTTTTGGGGGAGGAAGGGGAAAAGACTCCCATCGATCCCGCCCGTCCTTTCTGGATTCTGGATCCGGTGGACGGAACCACCAATCTGATCCACGGGTTCCGCCACAGCGCGGTGTCCCTGGCTTTGGCTGAGGATGGGGAAAT
This sequence comes from uncultured Oscillospiraceae bacterium, assembly GCA_944387225.1. Classification (GTDB taxonomy): domain Bacteria; phylum Bacillota; class Clostridia; order Oscillospirales; family Oscillospiraceae; genus Lawsonibacter. The sequence continues at coordinate 5,982 of CALXDY010000013.1, forward strand.
CACCTTCGGCGTGGTCTGCCAGCCCTATACCCGGGAATGCTTCACCGCTATGCGGGGTAAGGGAGCGTTCCGCAACGGCTGTTCCATCCGGGTGAGCGGCGTGGAGCATCTAGCTGATGGCCTGATTTCCGCGGGGACGGTGCCCGGACGGCGTGATCTGGCGGACATGGCCTTCGAGCAGATGCGGCGGATTTACGATGTATGCCAGGATGTGCGCCGAACGGGGTGCGCGTCGCTGGATCTGTGCTGGGTGGCCTGTGGGCGGTTGGATGGATTTGTGGAGCAGCATCTCCAGCCCTGGGACTATGCTGCCGGGCTGCTGATTGTGGAAGAGGCGGGAGGGCGGGTCACTGCCCTGGACGGCGCACCGCTCTCCCTGACCCAGGGTGGGGGTGTTCTGGCCTCCAATGGGATGCTGCACCATCAGCTGATGAAACAACTGGAAGGATGAAAAAGGCTTATGACCTTACGGCTGGAGATTCCTGCCGGGACGCTGACCCGGGCGGAACAGAAAATACTGGACTATATCAATACCAACACGGATACCTTCCTGTTTTCCTCCATCGGGCAGCTGGCCCAGCGGCTTGAGCTGTCCGACGCCACCGTATCCCGGTTTGCCCGTCATGCCGGCTGCTCGGATTTTAAAGAGCTGAAAAGCCTGGTCATGGAGCAGGCCTCCGGCCCGGCGGCCAAAATGGCGGGTACTCTGAGCCGGAAAGAGGGGTTTTCCCCCGCCGCATGGCTGGAACAGCAGCAAATGTATCTGAAAAAGACCGTGGAGCTGATGAACGACCGGGAATTTGAGCAGGCGGTGGATGGAATTGTTTCTGCCAGACGGATTTTTCTCCATGGAAAAAACGCCTCCGCTGCTCTGGCCCAAATGCTGGCCTTTCGCCTGCGTCGGGTGGACCTGAATGTGTCCATCCTGCCCTCCGGCGGGTCCGAACTTCTGGAAGGCCTGGTTCAGGCGGGAGAAGGGGATCTGGTGGTGATGTTCAGCCTGTCCAAGCTGTCCCGGGAAGGGCGGATCATTCTGGAGCAGAGGCACACAGCGGGCTACCGCACCCTGGCTTTTGTCAGCCGTACCTGTATTCCCACGGAACAGCGGGGGGATATCAGCCTGTTTGCGTACCGGGGGGAGGAAAAGGAGTACCATTCCATGGCCGGACCCACCGCGCTGTTGGATGCGCTGGCCATCGCGGTGACCGACCGGCTGGGACAGCGGGGAAGGTCGTCTCTGGAAGCGCTGCATGATTTGAAGCAGCGTTACTTTTCCAACCCATAGGGAAATAAAAAGGGCATCCGAAACGGATGCCCTTTTCTCAATACAAAAAGACGTGGTCGCAAAGCGAACTTTGCGACCGCGTGGTGCGCGAGGCGGGAGTCGAACCCGCACGCCCTTGCGAGCACTGGCACCTGAAGCCAGCGAGTCTACCAATTCCACCACTCGCGCAGGTGGCTGGTTGAGCCGAACGGCTCAGCGCAAGGGATATGATACCACACAGGACAAAACATGTCAATCCTTTTTTTTGCCTGACCAAAAAATTTTTTCCGGGGGCGCCTCTTCCCCACAAACGGCCCCCCGCCAGTCCGGCCCCTGATAAATCCGAAGGAACCGGCCGTCCAGGGTATAAATCTTGTCTGGATCATAAGCACTGCCCTGGGGGGGCAGCGGGACAGGCAGTCTGGAGGGGGGATAGGGCAGGCCGTAGCCGCTGTGCTTGCCCACAGCCTCCTTCAATGCCCAGAGCTGGGCGAAGGCAGCTGTGGGATCGGGCTGGGATTCCAGCCAATTTCGTTCCTCTCCGGTGCAGGAGCGTTCCACCAGGCCGGGGCGGAAGGGCCGCAGCACCTGGATATCCACCCCTACCGGCAGGCAGGACAGAGCGCAGAGGGCCAGGTCCCCGCTGTGGCTCAGGTTGAACTGGAATTGAGGGTGACCGGGAAGGTGTGGCTTTCCCCGCTCCTCTCTGGCCAGCTCCCCCAGGCAAGCCAGACCCCAGTGCTCCCCGGCGGCCCGTTCCAGCAGCCGGTGGGCCTCCTCACGGGCGGTCAGGCCCCGGGCGCCATACAGTACCATAGACATCCCTCCTTTCCGCCAGTATAGCAGAAAGGAGGGGGCTTGCCAATGGTCTATACCAGGGAACCCTGGCTGGTACTGGCGGAGGCTTCCGGATTTTGGGACAGATCGGCAAACAGCCGGGTTTCAGGGGGATGGAAGGTGAACCAGAAGGAGAGCACAACCAGCGCTACCCCGGCCACGGCGGCAGCTGTCCACAGGGTTCCGTCAAAGGGGCCGGAAAAGCGTGTGGGGAGCCAGAAGCCCAGGAGCATGACCAAGGCGTAGAGAAGTAAGTCAAACCATAGGGCATCGCATCCCAGGATGATATGGTACACGTAGGCTACCGCCAGCATGACGGCGGTCATGACCACCAGGGACAGCAGCCAGGGCCGCAGTCCTCCGGGGCGTCCCCAGGTCAGAATGACGGCGGCGGCCAGGTATGGCCAGATTAAAAGCTTTACATGTTCCCACAGACTCTCATTGACGGGGGCAATCAGGGCGGTAAGGAAATTCGGCCACAGATCGTGGAGAAAGTGCAGGCCGCTGCCCAGAAGAATGGCGGCTACACACAACACCGCCAGGGCTTTCCTGCTGTAGATCACGGCAATCACCTCTTTCCCTCCAAGGATATGTTCCTGGGCTCCGGAACATACCGGCGGGAATGAAAAGAGGTTGGCGGGGGCATACTGGCAGAAACAGCCGCAGGCTGTGCGGCGGAAGGGGAGAAGTGGGAATGGAGCTGACCAACCAGGAATATGGACGTATGGTGGAAAAGCGCAGCACGCCGTCCCCCACCGGGAAAAACATGGTATGGGCCTTTCTGGTGGGGGGCGGAATCTGCGCCTTGGGGCAGCTGCTGCTCAACCTGTATAAGGGGATGGGGCTGGAGCAGGAGCAGGCGGGGACGGCGGTGTCGGTTAGTCTGATTGTGCTGGCCGGCGTACTGACCGGACTGGGCTGGTTCGACACCATCGCCAAGCATGCCGGGGCGGGGACGCTGGTACCCATTACCGGGTTTGCCAATGCCATGGTGTCTCCTGCGCTGGAGTTTCGCAGCGAGGGCTTCATTACCGGAACGGCGGCAAAGCTGTTTGTGGTGGCTGGGCCCGTGCTGGTGTACGGTGTGGGTGCCAGCGTGATTTACGGGTTGATTCTGGCCTTGCTGAGGGCATAAAAACAGGCGCGGCTATTTCATAGCCGCGCCTGTTTCCGTTTGACGTTACAGGGGGGAAGTGGTTTCCGCCTTGGGGATGTTGTGCTTGTCGGCGTAGCCGGTGAGGATCAGGGTCAGAGCGCCGTCGCCG
>CALXDY010000014.1 GCA_944387225.1 uncultured Oscillospiraceae bacterium
GAGCTGCAGGCCATTGTGTCCGGCCTGGAGGTGAAGGAGGGGGAGCAGGACTTCTCCTGCCTGAAGGCCCTTTACAGCCGGAAGGACGTGTTCGGCCTGGATCTGTATGAGGCCGGTCTGGGCCAGCGGATCGAGGGCATGGTGAAGGAGCTGTACGCCGGCCCCGGCGCCGTGCGGAAGACTCTGCACAAGTACGTCTCCGCCCGCTGAATGGGTTAGAGATGCTTCTGGAGCCGCCGGAATCCGGCGGCTCCAGAATGAAACCGACTCGATTTTACGAATTCATAGCGGAATTGTGGGAAATTCACCGGCTGGAATTTGTTAGAATTGACAAAATTAAGGCGCAATATTTATCAACAAAATCAATTGCAGCTCTAGTATACTAGCATTATAATTAGGATGGAAATGATGAATGAGATGTGTATGGGCTGTGAACAGACTGTGTACGGTGAGGGGAGGCGGACAGCATGAATGATCCTTCCTGGAGCCGCCGGGCCCTGAAGCTTTCCGAGACCCGGGTGTGGCGTACTTACACCGGCGGGGCCGGAATCGACCGCTGGCGGGGCCGGTTCCCGGGGGAGGTTACCTCCTTCCCGGAGGATTGGGTGGCCAGCGTCACCCAGGCCATCAATCCCGGCAGAGAGGAGATCCCGGAGGGATTCAGCCGGGTGCTCAATCTGCCGGACCAGCCTCTGCTGAAGGACGTGTTGGCCGGGGATCCGGAGGGATTCTACGGCCGGGCCCATCTCCGGGCCTTTGGGGAAAAGATGGGAGTGCTCATCAAGCTGATCGACGCCCATGAGCGGCTGACCATTCAGGTACATCCGGACAAGCAGTTTGCCTGGGAGCAGCTGCATTCCCGGTATGGAAAGACGGAGGCTTGGTACATTCTGGGGACGCAGGAGATCGACGGCCAGCCGCCCTGCATTTACTACGGCTTCAAGCCGGGCATCACCCGGCAGCGGTGGAAGGAGATTTTCCAGGCCCAGGATATTCCGGCCATGCTGGATGCCCTGCACAGGATTCCGGTGAAAGCGGGGGACTCCTTTTTCATTCCCGGGGGCTTGCCTCACGCCATCGGGGCGGGGTGCTTCCTGGCGGAGGTGCAGGAGCCCACGGACTACACCATGCGGACAGAGCTGGTTACGCCGGGCGGACTGCACATCCACGAGAACCAGTGCCATCAGGGCGTTGGGTATGAGCGGATGCTGGACTGCTTCCATTACGACGGGGCCTCCCTGGAGGAGACCTGCCGCCGCTGGAAGGTCGACCCCGTGGATCTGCACGGGGATGCGGGCGTTCAGGTACGCAGCTACATAGACAAGCGCTACACCAGCCTGTTTTCCATGAAACATGTGACTGTGGAGCAGTTCTGGACGGTTCCCCGGGGGGGACGGCTTCAGATCTGGATCGTGCTGGAGGGCCAGGGCGTGCTGGAGACGGAAGAGGAGAGGCTTCCCATCCGTCAGGGAGACTTCCTGCTGCTGCCTGCCGCCATGCCTGCCGCCACGGTCAGACGGGAGGGAGAGACGGTCAGGCTGCTGGCCTGCGACCCACCCATACCGGAAGAGAGATAATCGGAAGAGATCCGTTATCTATAAAAGAATACAAACAGGAGGAAGAAAGAATGAAGATGAAGAATGTGTTCGCCACCCTGCTGGCGGCAAGCATGATGCTGGGCATTTCCGCCTGCGGCGGCGATCCTGCCGCTTCCGGCAGCTCCAGCAACGGTGAGGGCGGCTCCTCTGAGCCTACCTACGAGCTGAAGATCTCCACCACCCAGACCAACACCTCTATGATTTTCCAGGGCCTGCAGGCTGCTGCCGATGAGATCATGGAGAAGACCAACGGCGACGTGAAGGTCACTGTGTACCCCTCCAGCCAGCTGGGTGCTGAGGAGGATATGATCGACCAGGCCATCGCCGGCATGGGTATCGCTGTGCTGACTGACGCTGGCCGTATGTCCAGCTACGTGAAGGATATCGGCATCTTCAACATGGCTTACCTGGTGGACAACTACGAGGACGGCCTGAAGGTCATGGAGACCGACACCTTCAAGGGCTGGGAGGACCAGCTGGTTGACCAGGGCATCCGCGTGTTCTGCTTCAACTTCTTTGACGGCGCCCGTTCCTTCATGGGACACACCAAGGCTACCACCCCTGCCGATCTGAAGGGCATCGTGACCCGCACCCCCGGCGCGGATCCCTACAACTACTCCATCACCGCCATGGGCGCTACTCCCTACAACATCGCCTGGTCCGAGGTTTACAACAGCATCCAGACCAAGGCCATCGACGCCTGCGAGGTGCAGTACACCAGCGCCGTGTCCAGCGCCATCTATGAGGTCTGTGAGTACGTGAACAAGACCGAGCACATCAACCTGTTCAACTGCCTGATCGGCGGCGAGGCCTGGTTCTCCAAGCTGCCTGAGGAGTATCAGCAGATCGTTCTGGACGCTTGCTACAACAACGCTTATGACAACGCTCAGGACATCATTGCCGCTCAGAGCGAGATGGAGCAGACCCTGATCGACAACGGCATGGAGATCGTTGAGGTTGACAAGGATGCCTTCAAGGAGGCTGTCAAGACCGCTTACGAGCAGCTGGGCTGGACTGACCTGCGTCAGCAGCTGTACACTGAGGCTGGTCTGAACTACTGATTTGTTTGGGTTTGAGCCTGGGCGGGGAAGCCCGCCCAGGCTTCGCCTTGTGTGCACATCCCTGGAGGTGACAGAGTTTTGAAGAAAGTATACCAGATGTTCTGCCGGATTGAGGAGATTATCGCCAACGCTCTTCTGTTCGGTATCATGATCCTCGTCTTTGTCGCGGCTATGTGCCGGACGATTGGTCATCCCCTGAACTGGGCCCAGGACGTGGCTCTGGTGGCATTTGCCTGGATGATCTTCCTGGGCAGTGACATCGCTGTCCGCGGACCCGGCCTCATCGGCATCGACCTGCTGGTCAAGCGGTTCCCCAAGGCCATTCAGAAAGGAATGGACATTCTGTTTAAGCTGATCATCATCGGCCTGCTGGTGGTGCTGGTGATCTACGGCTTCCAGATGGCGGTCAACGGCTGGGCCCGGCAGATTACCACCCTGCATATCAGCTACAGCTGGGTGACCCTGGCCGTGCCTGTGGGCTCCTTCTTCATGATTATTTCCACCCTGATTCGTCTGGTGGAGAGCATTAAAACGCCTGTGCAAGATTGGGGGAAGAAATAAATGGTCGCCGCTATCGGTATTTTTCTTGTCTTTTTGATTCTTGGCATGCCGGTGGCCTTCTCCATCGGTCTGTCCGGCTTCAGCTTTTTTGTGATCCGGGAGCTCCCCATGAGCATCCTGGTTCAGAAATCCATTTCTACCAGCCAGTCCTTTACCATGCTGGCTATTCCTCTGTTTATTCTGGCCGGTAACCTGATGAATGCCTGTGGTATTACCCGCCGTCTGATGCATCTGGCCAGTGTGTGCACCGGCCATATGTACGGCAACATCGGTCAGGTTTCCTGCCTGCTGTCCACCCTGATGGGCGGCGTGTCCGGTTCCGCTGTGGCCGACGCCGCCATGCAGTCCCGTATCCTGGGGCCTGAGATGAACCGTCTGGGCTACGCTCGGGGCTGGTCCGCCGCCATCAACGGCCTGTCCGGCCTGATTGTGGCCACCATTCCCCCCAGCATGGGCCTGATCATCTACGGTACCGTGGGCGAGGTATCCATCGGCCGTCTGTTCATGGCCGGCTGGTTCCCCGGTATTCTGATGTGTGTGCTGCTGATGCTGGCCACCAGCTGGAGCGCCAAGCGCTTCGGCTATACCCCTGAGAAGAGCAAGCCCGCTCCCCTCAGCGAGGTCTTCAAGGCCATCATTGACTCCTTCTGGGCCCTGCTCTTCCCCTTCATGCTGATCATCCTGATCCGCTTCGGCATCATGAGCCCCTCTGAGTCCGGCGGCTTCGCCTGCATCTATGCCATCGTGGTGGGCATGGTGATCTACCGCGAGATGAGCATTAAGGACTTCATGAAGGTGCTGAAGGACAGCGTCAAGGACGTGACCGTCATCACCATCATCCTGGCCTTCTCCGGCATCTTCGGTTACGGCGTTGTGTACGACGACCTGACCACCATGATCGCCAACGGCCTGATCGGTATTACCAGCAATTCCACCCTCCTGCTGGTCCTGGTCATCCTGTTCCTGCTGCTGTGCGGCATGTTCATGGAGACCACCGTTATCGCCCTGATCCTGACCCCCATCCTGCTGCCCGTTATGGAGAGCGTGGGCGTGGATCCCGTGGTGTTCGGTATGATCATGATGACTTGTGTCACCTTCGGCGTCATGACGCCCCCTGTGGGCACCGCCCTGTATACGGTGTCCAGCATTATGGAGTGCCCCATCGAGGAGACTGTCCGCTACGGCTGGCCCTTCTACGCCGCCGTTCTGGTGGTCGTCCTGGTCATGGTGCTCTTCCCCGACCTTGTCTTGTTCCTGCCCAACCTGGTATACGGCGTGTCCGCAGCCTGACGGCAGATATGGAAAAGGCGTCCCGAGTATTCGGGGCGTCTTTTTTCGTCCCGCTGAAGGCAGTTCTGCTGCCTGTGCGGGGAATCAGGGGAGCTCCTTTTCTCTGTCGGGGTATGGCCTGCAGTTGCATTCTTCTGTCCAATGTGGTATGTTCACTTTGACAGAGCGGGGCCGGCAGAAGCGGACGGCCCCAACCGGAATTGAGGCAGAAAAGAGGAGAAACCATGCCGGAGATCGTAACTATGGGCGAGGCGCTCATCGACCTGACCCAAACCGTGGAGGACGCCGGCGGCATCCGTCACTATGCCGCCTTCCCCGGCGGAGCTCCCGCCAACGTGGCGGTAGCAGCTGCCCGCCTGGGAGGAAAGACCGCCTTTATCGGCAAGGTGGGGCGGGACGCTTTCGGCGGCTCCATCCGCCGGACGCTTCGGGAAAACGGCGTGGACGTGTCCGGATTGTATGAGACAGATCAGACCCTGACCACCCTGGCGGTGGTCAGCGTGGACGCGGGAGGGGAGCGAAGCTTTGCCTTTTACCGCAGTCCGGGCGCGGACACCCAGCTGACCGGGGAGGAGGCGGTAACGGCCCTGCTGGGCTACGGACAGCGGCCCCGGTTTCTCCACTTCGGCTCAGTGAGCCTGACGGCGGAGCCTGCCGCAAGCGCCACCATGGCGGCTGCCCGCCGGGCCAGGGAACTGGGGATTCTGCTCAGCTATGATCCCAACTACCGGGCCAGCCTTTGGCCGGAGGAGGCCGTCGCCCTGGAGCGAATGAAGGAGCCGCTGTCCCTGTGCCATGTGGTGAAGCTGGCGGAGGAGGAGCTGGAGCTGCTGACCGGGCTCAGGGGGCTGGAGGAGGGCAGCCTGGCCCTGTATGAGAGCTATCACATCCCTCTGATCGTGGTCACCCTGGGAGCGGGGGGCAGTTTTTACCGCCTAGGCAGCCGCACAGGTTGGGTGAAGGGGCAATCCGTCCAGGTAGCCGATACCAACGGCGCGGGAGATACCTTCCTGGGCGCGCTACTCACCCGGTTGGTTGCGGTGGAGGATCTGGAGCGCCTGCCCCCGGAGGAGCTGGAGGCCGGGCTGGACTTTGCCAACCGGGCCGCGGCCCTGACCTGCACCCGTCCGGGGGCCATTCCGGCTATGCCCACCCTGACGGAAATACAAGACCAGACGCGGCGGTAATGAGCAAAAGCGAAAACAGCCTGGAATCAGACCAACGTCTGATTCCAGGCTGTTTTAGTCATTCAGCCAGCCTCGGCGCCGGATTTGGCGGCCGACCGCCGGGAACGGCGGACGATGTAAACGGCCAGTCCTGCCGCCAGAATCACTCCACCACCCCCAAGAGCCAAGATCCACAGGGAGGAGTGGTTCTCCTCCAGCAGGAGGATCTGGCCCTCCACAGGGCCGGAAAAGACCAGATAGCTGCCGTCCGGAACGGCGTCTGCCAACGCCCAGTTCCCATCCTTATATATTGCGGCGGCCGGGTATTTCCCGCCGTCCGTCCGCAGACGGATGGTCAGGGTATCCGACTGGCTTCCGGTGACGGCATAGCTCCAGGCGGAGCGGGAGGTATATCCTGCCACAGCCCGGCCGGGCAGCTCCTCCTGGGCCACGGTCAGGGCCGCGTCGGGGGAGAAGATGCCCTCTACCAGCAGTTGGGCCACGCCGCTTTGATCAGCCAGGGTGGCGGTGGGGGAGGTAAACTGAGCCTCAAGCACCAGGGAGCGCCGGAGGTTTTGGGTGGGAAATTGGGGCCACTGGCCGTATTGACCGTCCTGTTGGGGCGGCTGAGGCACCTGGCTGAGGTCCAGATCCTCCCCGTAGGAGAAGGGGATCTCCGCCACGGTTTGGCCGTTGACCTGGAAGCGGTAGGAGAAGGTGAGAAAGTCCGCCGGGATACCGTCAAGCTGGGAGAAGGCGTCAAAGTCCAGCCCCTGGGCGGCGTCCTGGTAATCCACGCCGTCCACACCAGCCAGGTCCTCCATCAGGTATCGGTTGCCCTGGAAGTCGTCCTGGCACTGGCCGGCGATGGCGCCCCGGTACTCCCCGTCCCCCTGGGCCTGAACCATGGCCCGGCAGTCGGTGAGCTGGCCGCCCAGACCAGCGATGCCGCCCAGCCAGCTCCCCCCGGTCAGGTCGGTGAGCGCGGCGCACCGGATGACCTTGCCCCGGGTGCGGCCCACAATACCGCCGCAATAGTCTCCGCCGGTTTCCACCGTGCCCCGGGCGAAGCAGTCCAGGATGGCGCCTGCCTCGCACCGTCCGGCCACGCCGCCGCCGCATTCGTTCTTCACCGTTATGCCGCCGTCAAACCGGCAGCTCCGCACCACGGCCCGCAGGGTGGCGTACACATCGCTGGTCAGCTTCAGATCTCCCAGGTCGAAGGTGGCCTCCGGGTCGTCTCCCAGCTCAGGAGACACCGTACCCACGATGCCGCCCACGTTGGAGTCCCCCTCCACCGGGGCCGATACGGTGCAGTCCATCACCAGGCCGGGGCCCTGGCTGACTTCGTCGGTGAGGTCGGTGACGGTGAGCTGGGGCTCCCGGCCCAGCTGGGAAATGGCTTGACGCACGGCCTCCATCTGGTCCAGTATGGCCTGGCTGGTGGCGTGGAGAGCGTCGTTGTCTCCCCGGGCCGCCTGATTCATGCTGTCCACCCGATCCTGGATGGCGGTGAGCTCTTTATCGATGCCGTCCATAACCGACTGGGTCTTGCTGCTGAGGGTGTCCGTGTATTCCTTCAGCAGATCTCGAATCTGGCTGCTGCCCTGGCTCACGCCGTCCAGATCCTCCCGGCTCTGGGAGGAGAACTGGTCTCCCGACTGGATCAGGTCGGACAGGGTGAGGGAGAGGTCGTCCAGAGTGTCCTGAATCTCCCGGCTGGTTTTCGTCAGGTCGTGAATGGTTTCGTCGTAAATGTCTCCCCACTGCTGGGGCAGCCTGGCGGCCAGGCGGGCGATCTCTTCCATGGCCTCCACGATTCCGGCGGCGTGCCCCGCCGGATCCAGGTTGGGGAAGGGGACGCGGAGGGCCTGCTCAAACTGGCCGTCGGCCAGCAGGCCGGTCACTTCATCCACATACTGCCGGAGGGAGTCCAGCTCCTGCTCCATGGCCTGACGGTGGGAGCGGATCTCCTGCACCTGGCTGCGGATGCGGGAGGCGGTGGTTTTCATAGCGCGGATGGACGCGCTGAGCCCGTCGTCCGTCTGGGTAAGCAGGTCGTCCAGAAGGTCCAGCAGGTCGTCGGTCAACTCCAGAGTCTGGGAAAGACCGTCCCAGGTTTCGTTGCTGAATTGGTTGAGATGGGTTCTGAGGTCGTCCAGGTGGGCGCTGACGTCGGTTGTGTACTGGTACAGGGAATCGGACATGGCCTGGAAGTCCTCCCGCCCCTCTGTCCCGGCGGCATGGGCCTGATCCTGGATGGCGGAGAGGGAGTCGTGGATGGCCTGGGCGCCCTCCGTGCCCTGGGAAATGATGCTGTTGAGCTGGTTGGTGAACCGTTCCAGCTGGGTAAAGAGGGCGGAGAGGCTGTCGGTGAGCTGCTGGGAGGGGGAGTCGCCGTAGGTGAGGTTGGTGCTGGGTTCAAACTGCCCCACAATGCCCCCTACGTCCTTCCGGCCCCGGATGGGGGCTGTGTTGGAGCAGCGGGTGATTTCTCCGGACTGAAGCCCGGCAATACCGCCCATGTTGTAGCCCACGTGCTGGTAGCCTACCTCGCCGGCGTTGGTGCAGTCCCGGATGGTGCCACGGGACAGTCCGGCGATGCCGCCCACATTGGTGGGTGTCTCCTGATCGGAAGGCAGATTGATTCCGCCGGTGTTGACGCAGCCCTCCACCGTACCCAGGTTCCGCCCGGCGATGCCGCCGGTATTGGTGACACCGGTGACGGAGGCGGAGCTGGAGCAGGCGGATACCAGGCCACTTTCCCCGTTCAGCCCCACCAGACCGCCCACATCCTCCTGAGCGAAGACGGAGCCCTGGACGGCGCAGCGGCGGACAACGCCGTTGTTTTCCCCGGCCAGAAGGCCCGCCTGTCCGGCGGAGCCCTGAGGAGCCAGGGTTCCCTCCACCGTCAGATCTTCCACCACGGCGCTTTCGGTCAAAGTGCGGAACAGCCCAACCTTGGAGCCTTCCTTTTCAAAGGACAGGCCGGAGATGGTGTGCCCGTTGCCGTGAAAGGTGCCCTGAAAGATGGGGATGGGGGTGAAGGAGCTCCCCTCCAGATCCAGATCGGTGTTCAGCTCCACCGTCAGGCCCAGGGACCAGGCATCCCGGGTGCTGTTTTTGGCGAAGGTGAGAAAGTCCGACACGGAGGAGATGGAGACCGTGTCCTCCGCCGCGAAGGCGGGGGAGACAAGGGTGAAGAGAAGGGCCAGTACCGTCACAAGGGCGGCCGGGCGCTGAAACTGTTTCATGGGATATGCTCCTCCTGTTCCTGGGGATCCAGTTCCTGATACTTGCTTTCAATCAGGGCGTCAATGCTGCCATGGAGCACGCCCTTGAATTCTCCGTCCACAAAGCCGGCCACGTGGCCCCGGATATGCCCATCCAGTCGCATGGTGCCCTGGTTGAAGCGCTGCTTCCGGTCCCGGTTCAGGGTGATGGCGGTACGCTCGATGAGGGCGTCGCCCAGGATCAGCAGCTGGGGCAGCACCGTCATGACCAGAATGATGGAGGTAAGGGTGCCCCGGCCCAAAGTCTGGCCCACCGAGCCGATGGTAGCGTCGGTGGAGATGCCGCCGATGAGGAAGCCGGCTACCGCCATAATGGTGCCGGAGGTGAGAATGGTGGGGAAGCTCTGGCTCAGGGCCTCGATAGCCGCCTGCCTGCGCTCCATCTGGGTTTTCAGCTCCAGGTAGCGGTTGGTGATGACAATGGCATAGTCGATGGTGGCGCCCATCTGGATGGAGCTGACCACCAGATAGCTGAGGAAGAACAGGTTGGTGTGGGTCAGCACAGGGACGGAGAAATTGATCCAGATGGAGCCCTGGATGGTAAGCACCAGAAGGATGGGCAGACCGGCCGACTTGAAGGTGAACAGCAGGATCACCATGACGAACAGGGCGGTGAGGACGCTGATCTTCAGGTTGTCGCCGGAGAAGGAGGCTGCCAGGTCAAAGGCATTGGTGGAGTTGCCCACCAGCACCACATCGTCCCCGTACTGGCTTTGGGCGATGGCCCGGATCTGATCCAGAAGGGCATAGGTTTCCTCTCCCTCTGTGGGGACGTCCGCCACAAAGACCAGCCGGGACCAGTTTTCACCCCGCAGCTGCTCCAGGCCCACGTCCAGCTGCTCCTGCAGGTCGTCCACCTTCTCGGCCTGCTCTCCCGTCAGGCTGACCACACCCTTGTCCTTCTGCTCCAGCAGGAACTGGAACACGTCCACCAGGGGTACGGAATAGTCGTCGGGATCCTGGAAGATGGCGCCGTATTCCTCCACGCTCAGGCCGTAGGCCTGATAGAGCAGCTGAGCCAGCTCGATGTCCACCCCGGCCAGCTCAGAAAACTGCCGGGGGGTCAGCTCATCGGTGAGCATCCGTCCATCTTCCACCTCAATGTTGGCCAGGCCGGTGGCCTGGGTCACCTGGGGCAGCGGGGCCACATGCTCCAGTATATAGGACTCTTTGTTGTAATCCCCTCTGGGCACCAGCACGGCGATGGTATTTTTGGAGCCGAAGGTGTCGGCCACCTTTTCGTCGGCGATGCGCCAGTCGGGCTTGTTGTCGAAGTCGGTGTCGTTGGCGTCGAACACATAGTCGCAGTGGGAGGACAGCACGGCGGAGGCCGCCACCACCACCAGGAAAATGGGGGGCAGCACATACCGCAGACCCACCACAGCCTTGCCCCAGAAGTTGATTTTGGGCACCAGGCTCCGGTGCCGGGTACGGTCGATGGGGCCTGCGAACAGCATCAGCAGGCCGGGCATCAGCAGAAAGACACACAGCATGGAGCAGACGATGCCCTTGGACAGGACGATGCCCATGTCAAAGCCGATCCGCAGCTGCATCAGCATCAGCGCCACCAGGCCGGAGATGGTGGTCAGACTGGAGGAGGAGATCTCCACAATGGCCTTGCTCAGGGCGGAGATATCTGCCTCCCGCCGGTCCAGCCCCTTGTCCCGCTCCTCCATATACCGGTGGCAGAAGATGATGGCGTAGTCAATGGCCAGGGCCAGCTGGAGCACTACGGCGATGGAGTTGGTGATGAAGGAGATGGTGCCGAAAATGAAGTTGGTGCCCATGTTCAGCACTGCCGCGGTGGCGAAGACGATCAGATAGACGGGCACCTCCATGTAGCTTTTGGAGGTGAACAGAAGCACCACCACAATGACCACCGCCGCGATGGCCAGAATCACCGTCATCTCCTGCTGCAGGGTGACCGACACGTCCCGCCCAATCTGGGTGGAGGGGTAGACGTCATAGCCCTCCAGAGCCTGGAGCACCTGGGCCATGGCTTCCACCGTGGCTGGGTCATCCTCCGCTTCGTCAAAGGAGAGGGTAAACAGGGCG
>CALXDY010000015.1 GCA_944387225.1 uncultured Oscillospiraceae bacterium
GAGCTGCAGGCCATTGTGTCCGGCCTGGAGGTGAAGGAGGGGGAGCAGGACTTCTCCTGCCTGAAGGCCCTTTACAGCCGGAAGGACGTGTTCGGCCTGGATCTGTATGAGGCCGGTCTGGGCCAGCAGATCGAGGGCATGGTGAAGGAGCTGTACGCCGGCCCCGGCGCCGTTCGAAAGACCTTGCACAAGTACGTTTCCGCCCGCTGAACGCCATATAAAAGCAGTGCCCGCCGGAACCCCGGCGGGCACAGTTTTTATGCGTTTTCCTTGTCTTGCTGAATCAGCAGGCGCAGCGCCTCCACACCCACCTGGATGGCGGAAGAGGTGTCGTGGGACTCCTTTTGGTCCAGCCCCGCCTTCTCCCGCTCCTGGTTCCAGATCACATGGAACACCGATCCGCACCGCACCCCCCGGGCCGCAGCCACGGTAAACAGGGCGGCGGACTCCATCTCGCTGGCCAGCACGCCCAGGCGCTTCCAGGCCTCCCACTTCTCCTCCAGCTCCCGGGCAACGGGCATCCGTCCGGGGGAGTGCTGTCCGTAGAAGGAGTCCTTGCACTGAACCACGCCCGTCCGGCACACCTTTCCAAGCTGCCCCGCCGCCTGAACCAAGGCCTGGGTCACGGTAAAGTCGGGCACGGCGGGATATTCCAGGGGGGCGTACTCCCGGCTGGTGCCCTCCATACGGACGGCTCCCGTGGCCACCACCACGTCGCCGCTTTCCACCTCCAGCTTGATACCCCCGCAGGTGCCCACCCGGATAAAGGTATGGGCCCCCAGGTTGCACAGCTCCTCCATGGCGATGGCGGCGGAGGGGCCGCCGATGCCTGTGGACACCACGCTTACCCGCTCCCCCAGGAGCAGGCCGTTATATATGGTGTATTCCCGGTTGCTTTGGACAAATTCCGCTTCTTCCAGGTATTCGGCGATGAACTTGCACCGCCCGGGATCCCCGGGCAGGATGCAGTATTTCCCCACCTGGCCCGGCCCGCACTGGATATGGAACTGCAGGCTTCTGCTTTGCTCATCCATGGAAAAGCCCCCTTTTCTCTTTGATTGTACCCATTATATCCCGTTTTCTCCCGTCCCGCAAGGGAATCCCTGGTACCGACAGGCGGGCACTTGACAATTTCCCCTGCCGGTGATATAGTAGCCCTGCAAAATGGCTTTGACGGAGAAGAAACTGCCGGTTCCGCCCAGAGAGGGGCACAGATGCTGAAAGTGCCCTGCGACCTGCCGACAGCCGTACCACTCCTGAGCCGTCCGGGATTGAACCGGAACGGGCCCGCCCGTTACAGCGGTCACAAGCGACGGCCATGGGCCGTAAGCAGGGTGGAACCGTGGGATTGTATCGTCTCACCCCTGGAACCGTTCAGGGGTGAGCTTTTTTATCCTCGCCCCACATTACAAGGAGGATTTATCATGGCAGAAGAAAACAATCTGTATACCTTTGAGAATCCGGAGTACCGGAAAACCTACTGGCATACCTGCTCCCATGTGCTGGCTCAGGCCATGAAGCGGCTGCATCCCGAGGTGAAGCTGGCCATCGGTCCGGCCATTGAGAACGGATTCTACTACGACTTCGACACCCCCCGTCCCTTCACCCCCGAGGATCTGGAGGCTCTGGAGGCGGAGATGCGGAAGATCTGCAAGGAGAAGCTGAAGCTGGAGCGGTTTGAGCTGCCCCGGGAGGAGGCCCTCAAGTTCATGGAAGAGCGGGAGGAGCCCTACAAGGTGGAGCTGATCCAGGATCTGCCCGCCGACGCGGTGATCTCCTTCTACAAGCAGGGCGACTTCACCGACCTGTGCGCCGGCCCCCACCTGGACTCCACCGGCCGCATCAAGGGCAACGCCATCAAGCTGACCAGCGCCACCGGCGCTTACTGGCGGGGCGACTCCAGCCGGAAGATGCTCCAGCGGATCTACGGCGTGGCCTTCCCCAAGAAGGACGAGCTGGACGAGTACCTGGCCAAGCAGGCGGAGGCCCTGAAGCGGGACCACAACAAGCTGGGCCGTGAGCTGGAGTATTTCACCACCGTGGACGTCATCGGTCAGGGCCTGCCCGTGCTGCTGCCCAAGGGCGCCCGGGTGGTTCAGCTGCTCCAGCGGTGGATTGAGGACACCGAGCAGAAGCGTGGCTATCTGCTGACCAAGACCCCCCTGATGGCCAAGCGGGAGCTGTACAAGATCTCCGGCCACTGGGATCACTACCTGGACGGCATGTTCATCCTGGGCGATCCCCACGACGAGACCAAGGAGTGCTTCGCCCTCCGGCCCATGACCTGCCCCTTCCAGTACCAGGTGTTTCTGAACCGCCAGCGCTCCTACCGTGAGCTGCCCATGCGCCTGGGCGAGACCTCCACCCTGTTCCGCAACGAGGACTCCGGCGAGATGCACGGCCTGATCCGGGTGCGCCAGTTCACCATTTCCGAGGGCCATCTGATCCTCCGCCCCGACCAGCTGGAGGAGGAGTTCAAGGGCTGCCTGGATCTGGCCAAGTACTGCCTGGACACCCTGGGCCTGCTGGACAAGTGCACCTTCCGTTTCTCCCAGTGGGATCCCGCCAACCCCAACAACAAGTACGAGGGCACCGCGGAGCAGTGGGAGCATGCCCAGAACGTCATGGCCCAGATTCTGAAGGATCTGGACGTGGAGTACTCTGTTGGCATTGACGAAGCCGCCTTCTACGGCCCCAAGCTGGACATCCAGTACAAGAACGTCTACGGCAAGGAGGATACCCTGGTCACCATCCAGATCGATATGCTCCTGGCTGAGAAGTTCGGCATGTACTATATCGACGAAAACGGCGAGAAGAAGCTGCCCTATATCATCCACCGCACCTCCATGGGCTGCTACGAGCGCACCCTGGCCTACCTCATCGAGGAGTACGCCGGCGCCCTGCCCACCTGGATGGCGCCGGAGCAGGTTCGCTTCCTCCCCGTCACCGACCGGGCCGCCGACTACTGCGCCCAGCTGGCCGGCAAGCTGTCCGACCAGGGCTTCCGGGTTGAGGTGGACTACCGCAACGAGAAGATCGGCAAGAAGATCCGTGAGGCCACCATGGAGAAGGTGCCCTACATGCTGGTGATTGGCGACCGGGACATGGAGAACCAGACCGTGTCCGTCCGCAAGCGTACCGGCGAGGACCTGGGCGCCATGTCCTTTGAGGACTTTGCCGCCATCCTGTCCAAGGATGTGGCGGAGAAGGCCAAGCAGTAAACGCAATAAAGAAAGCTCCCGGAGGCATCGCCTCCGGGAGCTTTTTCGTTGTGGGGAGGGGTTAAGCCCTTCCCCATATTTTTTGGGGGATCAGCGCAGGACTGCGCCGCAATCCTTCTCCAGGGTGGCCAGGATGGCCTTCACGTCGGCGTCAGCCTCCTCACCGGTGAGGGAGCGGTCATCCGCCCGGAGCACCAGATTGAAGGCCACGGACTTTTTGCCCTCGTCGATGCCCTTGCCACGGTAGATGTCAAACAGCCTGACCTCTTTCAGCAGACCCTGGGCGCCCTTGCCAATGGCCTCCTCCAGCTGGCCCACGGTAACCGCCTCGTCGCACACCACGGCAATATCCCGGGTGACGGAGGGGAACTTAGGCAGGGGAACATACTCCGGATCGGGGCCCTGAGCGGCATACAGCTGGTTGAAGTCCAGCTCAGCGCAATACAGCTCGGCGTCCACGCCGTAGTTCTGGGCCACCAGGGGATGGACCTGGCCCAGCACACCGATGAGGCGGTCTCCGGCCCACACCTGGGCCACACGGCCGGGGTGGTAGGAGGGGTTGGTCTCGTCAGGACGGCGGAAGGAGACCCGCTCCACCCGCAGCTCCTTCAAAATGGCCTCCACACAGCCCTTCAAGGTGTAGAAGTCCACACCCTGACCATACATGCCCATGGACAGCACCTTGTCTTCCACCGCCAGGCCGTCGGCACCGCCGGGGAGATAGATCCGGCCCACCTCGTACAGGCGGACGCTCTGGTTGCGGTAGTTGTAGTTCCGGGTCAGGATCTCCAGCATGGAGGGCAGCACCGTGGTCCGCATGATGGAGGTGTCCTCGCCCAGGGGATTGAGGATCTTGAAGGACTGGCGGCGGGGATCCTCCTGGGGCCAGCGGATCTTGTCATAGCAGGTGGGAGAGATGAAGGAGTAGGTGATGATCTCGTCAAAGCCCATGGCACGGCAGGCACTGCCCAGGCGGCGCTCCAGCTTCTCCTGGTCAGAGTAGCCGCCCAGGGTGGTCTGGCCCCGCATAAGGGTGCAGGGGATCTTGTTGTAGCCGTAGAACCGGGCCACTTCCTCCGCCAGGTCGGCCATACCGATCACGTCGCCACGCCAGGAGGGCACAGTGACCTGATCCCCCTCCACCTGGAAGTCCAGGCTCTTAAGGATCTCCACCATCTGGCTCTCCGCCACATCGGTGCCCAGCAGGGCGTTGATCTTCTCCGGCTCCAGCTTGAGTACCCGGGGCTGGGGCACATAGTTCAGGATGTCGATGACCCCGTCCAGCACCTCGCCGGCCCCCAGCAGCTCCACCAGCTCGCAGGCCCGGTTGACGGCGGGCAGGGTGTTCATGGGATCCAGGCCCTTCTCAAACTTGGCGCTGGCCTCGGTACGCATGCCCAGGGCCAGAGCGCCCTTGCGGATGCAGGTGCCGTCAAAGCAGGCGGACTCAAACACCACGTCCACGGTGTCGTCCACAATCTCGGAGTTTTCGCCGCCCATGATGCCAGCCAGGCCCACGGCACGGTGCTCGTCGGCAATCACCAGGTGGTTGGCGGTGAGGGTATGGGTCTTGCCGTCCAGGGTGGTCAGCTCCTCCCCCTCCTCGGCCCGGCGGACAATGATCTTGCCCCCCTTAACGTAGCGGTAATCGAAGGCGTGCATGGGCTGGCCATACTCCAGCATGACGTAGTTGGTAATGTCCACGATGTTGTTGATGGGCCGCACGCCGCTGGCACGGAGCCGCTCCCGCATCCACTTGGGGGAGGGGCCGATCTTTACGTTGCGGACCATCCGGGCGGTATACCGGGGGCAGAGATCCGCAGCAGGGGTCTCCACGTCCAGCAGCTCCACCAGGCTGCCCTGGCCGCCGCCCTTGACCACCGGCTCGTGGAGGGCCAGGGGAACCTGATAGGTGGCGGCAACCTCCCGGGCCAGGCCGATGACAGACAGGCAGTCGGGGCGGTTGGGGGTGATTTCAAACTCCACCACGTGGTCGTCGGCACCGATAACGGGCTTCAGGTCGTCGCCGGGCTTGCAGTCCTCATGGAGGATAAAGATGCCATCGGGGATGCAGTGGGGGAACTCCGCCTGCTGGGCGTGGAGGTCGGCCAGGGTGCAGATATGCTCCTTCTTGGTATCCAGGGCCACCAGATCTCCGGCATGGAGGTTGGGGCAGCTGGTGGACAGGGAGACGGAGCCGCTGCCCGCGTCGCAGGCCACGGTGAAGGCGTTGACGCCGTCGCAGCGCACGGCGGTGATTCGGGCGGCCACCACGGGGCCGTAGATCTTGTGGCCGGGCTGAACGTCGGCAGGAATGGAGGGCTTGTCCTTATCCAGGGGGTGATAGTCATTGAGCAGAGCGGCGGGGACGATGGCGGCATAGGGGAAATCCCGCTCGTCCAGACCCAGCTCGCTGAGCCCGCACATCATACCGTTGGACTCCACTCCACGGAGTTTGCCCTTCTCGATTTTCTTTCCACCGGGGAGGGTGGATTTGTGCAAAGCCACCGGCACCAGGTCGTTCACATGGACGTTCCAGGCTCCGGTTACGATCTGGACGGACTTGCCGTCCCCCACATCCACCTGGCATACCCACATGTGGTCGGAGTCGGGGTGGCGCTCCATGGCGGTCACCCGGCCAACCACCACGTTGGAGATCTCCTCCCCCAGGTCGTGGGTCAGCTCCACCTTGGAGCCGGACAGGGTCATGGCCTCGGCAAAGTCTTTATCAGAGGCGGTGACTGTGACAAATTCATTCAGCCACTTACGAGACAAATTCATATCAAAAACTCCTTTATGTTAAGAGTGAAGAGTGGAGAGTGGAGATGCGGTATTCGCCGCAGGCGAATGATTTTTCAGGCGTCCGGCTCCGCCGGACACCATATCTTCACTCCTCACGCTCCACTCTCTACTCTGAAATCAAAATTGTTCCAGGAAGCGCACGTCGTTCTCGAAGATGAGACGCAGGTCGGCAATTTTGAACCGGCGCATGGCAGTACGCTCCAAGCCAATGCCGAAGGCCCAGCCGGAATACTCGTTGGGGTCGATGCCGCTCATCTCCAGCACCCGGGCATGGATCATTCCGGCGCCCAGCAGCTCGATCCAGCCCTCGCCCTTACAGGTGGGGCAGCCCACGCCGCCGCACTTGTGGCACTGGACATCCATCTCGCAGGACGGCTCAGTGAAGGGGAAGTGGTGGGGACGGAAGCGGGTCTTGGTGCCCTTGCCGTACAGCTGCTCCACCACGGTGTTCAGGGTACCCTTCAGGTCGGCCATGGTGACGTTCTTGTCAATGACCATGCCCTCTACCTGGTGGAACATGGGGGAGTGGGTGGCATCCACCTCGTCCTTGCGGTACACTCGGCCGGGGGCGATGATGCGGATGGGCAGGGGCATGGAGTCCATAGCCCGCACCTGCATGGGGGAGGTCTGGCTGCGGAGCATCACCCGGCTGTCCTCATCAAAGTAGAAGGTGTCGCTCCAGTCCCGGGAAGGATGGCCCTCCTCGGCGTTGAGGCGGTCAAAGTTCAGCTCCGCCAGCTCCACCTCGGGGCCGTCCAGCACGGTGAAGCCCATACCGATGAAGATCTCCTTGATCTCGTCCAGGGCGATATACATGGGGTGACGGTGCCCCTCCTGAATGGGAGTGCCGGGGACAGTGACGTCCAGAGCCTCCGCCTTCAGGCGGTTGTCCAGCGCCTGAGCCTCCAGCTCCTTGCCCCGGGTCTCCAGGGCCTGCTCCAGGGCGGCGCGTACCTCGTTGGCCAGCTGGCCCATGGCGGGCCGCTCCTCAGCGGACAGCTTGCCCATCTGCTTGAGCACAGCGGTCAGCTCACCCTTCTTGCCCAGGTACTGCACCCGCAGGGCGTCCAGGGCCTCCGGATCAGCGGCGGCCTCAAAGGCGGCCAGCGCCGCGGCGCGAATACTTGCTAACTGTTCTTTCATGATAAAAACTCCTTTGAAGCTGAATTTTTATTTTAAGGTATCGGGGTCTTCCACATAGGAGCGTACCACGGTTCCGCATCGGCGGCAGATCACATGGATCAGAGTCTTCCCGCCCAGCCGCAGGATGGATTTTTCAGGGAATACCTGGCCGTAGCCCGCCTGCTTGTACCGGGTCAGATCCTCCCCGCCGCACCAGGGGCATTGTTCCTTTCGCATTTCCATGGAGTTTCTCCCCTCTCCAGACAAACAAAAGGGCCCTTCCTCCCATACACTGGGACGAAAGGCCAACCTTCCGCGGTACCACCCGCATTCGTATCCTGGATACGCACTCATTTCCAATAACGGCGGAACCACCGTCCCCCTCTCAGGGGCCGCTCCCGGGCGAACCAAACAGACCACTTCAAGGCGGCTTACAGCCGGTGACCGCCTCTCTCTGGGAAGGGGGAGCCTGTTATTTTCCCGTTCCTCACAATTTGTCAACCTCTTTTATACCATAATCCTGCCAAAAAAGCAAGCCCCCGGGGGGATTTTCTCCGGGGGCTTGCCTGTATTCAGTCCGGCAAAAATTTGGACGGCGGCTGCTTCATGTTGATGTTATACCGGGGCAGATTATACAGTCCG
This sequence comes from uncultured Oscillospiraceae bacterium, assembly GCA_944387225.1. GTDB lineage: Bacteria > Bacillota > Clostridia > Oscillospirales > Oscillospiraceae > Lawsonibacter. The sequence goes on from CALXDY010000015.1 coordinate 7,788, forward strand.
CCCCCGATATCCGCCGCGCCGTGGTGGGTGGTGACCGTCATGGAGAAGTGCTGGGCCACGAAATCGCTGGCCCAGGGCTCCGTCTGGCCGTGGGGATAGGCGAAGAAGTTTACCTTGTATCCCGTGTTTTCTTCAATCAGACGAATGCTGTCCTCCAGATCCGTAAAAATTCGGGCTTGATAGGCCTCCTGGTTCTCTCCCTTCCCCCGCTTGATTCCCCGGGGATCCTCCTTGTGGGAGTCGTAGGTATGGGAGCCAATCTCTACCAGGCCGGAGTCCTCCATCTCCTTTGCCATGGCCCAGGTGAGGAAGTCCGGCCTGCCCTCCGCCGTCCGGGCCACGATCATGGAGATCACCGCTTTGTCCTGGAACTCTTTCAGGATGGGGTAGGCCAGGTTATAGTTGCTGGCGTATCCATCATCGAAGGTAATCAGCACCGCCTTTTCCGGCAGCGGCTGTCCGCTGATGACCTGGCTGGGCAGCATGGTGGTATATCCATGATCGTTCAGCCATTGGAGATCCTCCCGGAACCGCTGATCGGTCACCGTCCAGTCCCCGCAGCTGGAGCCATCCCCCTGGATCACATCGTGGTACATCAGGATGTGGAGGGTGGTGTTCTTCTGGGGCTGGGGCTGGGGCTCTGGCTGCGGCTCTGGCTGCGGCTCTGGTTCAGGCTGGGGCTTGGGTTCAGGTTGAGGTTGGGATTCTGGCTCTGGTTCCGGCTTGGCTTGGGGCTCCTGATCCGTTCCCTGCTCTCCCGTTTGATCCGCCATCCCATCCCCGGACGGTCCGTCCCGGGGCTGCTCCGGCTGGTCCGTTTTCGGCTGGTCCTCCTGTCCCGAGACGGGCAATTCCTGACTGATGGAAGGCTCCAGCCCGCCGGACTTGGGCGGGACTGTGGCGCGGCAGCCCGTCAACAGGCAAAGGCCCATCACCATGGCTAGAATCACAGGTACCAAAAAACGGGGTTTCATTTCATCGGCCTCCATTAAACTTGCGCGCAAACAGCCGCTTTTCTCCCTTATACCATACTTCTTTCTAGAATACAAGAACGGGCAGAAAAAACCGCCACTGCATCCGGCAAGTCTGGACAAACGCGCCGGCCTGTGATAGCATGGATTCGTTCTGTAGCCGGTGGAAAATATATCCCAGGCACTGGACATACCTACTATTTTAGTGGTAAAATAATCCCGTTCACAGGGGAGGGCCTATTCCGTCATGGATTATCCCCCACCCCCCTGTTGAATGTTCGCCCAAAAGGGCACACTGTATGCACGGGATCGCCGAAAACGGCGGATCAAGATAGGGAGGTACAACCCCATGCTAGAACTGCAGCACATCAGCTACGACGTTCAGCAGGATGGAGATAACAAAGGCATTCTGCGGGACATCAATCTGACCATCGACGAGCGCTTTGTGGCCATCACCGGCCCCAACGGCGGCGGCAAGTCCACCCTGGCCAAGGTGATTGCCGGTATTTACACCCCCAGCGCAGGCCGCATCCTGCTGGACGGAGAGGACATCACCGAACTGAACATCACCCAGCGGGCCCAGCGGGGCGTCAGCTTCGCCTTCCAGCAGCCTGTCCGGTTCAAGGGCCTGACGGTGAAGGATTTGATCACTCTGGCCAGTGGAAAGAACATCGGCGTGCCCGAAGCCTGCAACTACCTGTCCGAGGTAGGCCTGTGCGCCAAGGACTACATTGACCGTGAGGTAGACGGTTCTCTTTCCGGCGGCGAGCTTAAGCGCATTGAAATCGCCATGATTATGGCCCGGGGCACCAAGCTGTCCGTCTTTGACGAGCCGGAGGCGGGCATCGACCTGTGGTCTTTCTCCAACCTGATTCAGGTGTTTGAACACCTGCACGAGCGCATCCACGGCAACATTCTGATCATCTCCCACCAGGAGCGGATTCTGAACATCGCCGACCGGATCATCGTCCTGGCCGACGGTCAGGTACAGGCCCAAGGCACCCGGGACGAGATTCTCCCCGGCCTTCTGGGGGAGACCGGCGGCGTCTGCGCCGCCCTCAGCAACAAGGTCAAGTAATCACAGGCACACACAAAGGAGGATCCGCTATGGACGCCATTCAGAAAAGTCTGCTGGAGCAGGTAGCCGAGCTCCACGACGTGCCCGAAGGGGCCTATAATATCCGGGCCAACGGCAAATCCGCCGCCCGGAACACCACCGCAACCATTGACATCGTTTCCAAGACGGACAAAGACGGCATTGACATTATCATCAAGCCCGGCACGAAGAACCAGTCCGTCCACATCCCTGTGGTACTCAGCGAAAGCGGTCTCCACGACATGGTTTACAACGACTTCTTCATTGGTGAAGACAGCGACGTGACCATTGTGGCCGGCTGCGGCATTCACAACTGCGGGGAGCAGAATTCCGAGCACTCCGGCATCCACACCTTCTACGTGGGCAAAAATGCCCGGGTACGCTATGTGGAGCGGCACTACGGCGAAGGGGACGGCCTGGGGGAAAACATTATGAACCCCACCACCGTGGTTGAGATGGAAGAGGGCAGCTATATGGAGATGGAGACCACCCAGATCAAGGGTGTGGACTCCACCGTCCGTACCACCAACGCCAAGCTGGGCCCCAAGGCCACCCTGATTATCAAGGAGAAGGTGATGACCCACGGCAAGCAGCTGGCCAAGTCCGACTTCACCGTAGAGCTGGACGGAGAGGACTGCCACACCAACGTGATTTCCCGTTCCGTGGCCCGGGATCAGTCCAAGCAGGTGTTCCTGGCCCGGATCAATGGCAACAACCGCTGCTACGGCCACTCCGAGTGCGACGCCATCATCATGGACCAGGGCGTGGTCGCCGCCATCCCGGAGGTCACCGCCAACTGCGTGGACGCCAGCCTGGTGCATGAGGCCGCCATCGGCAAGATCGCCGGGGAGCAGCTGACCAAGCTGATGACCCTGGGTCTGACGGAGCAGGAGGCGGAGGAGCAGATCGTCAACGGCTTCCTGAAATAACCCCAAAACAACACAACGGCCGCCGCCCAATCCGGGCGGCGGCCGTTTCCGTGTCTGTCAAACAAACGAAGGGGAGCGGCCCCGAAGAGCCGCTCCCTTTTCTGTTCCGGGATGATGATCACTCAGCATCCGCGGGGAAGTTCAGTCAGATTACTCTGAATTACTTCACAACGTCGGTGACCACGATGTACTCAACCTCGTCGTCGGAGTTGACAACCAGAGTCAGGGACACGGTGTAACCCTTATCGGCAGCGGTGTACATAGCGGACAGAGTGGTGACGGACTTGCTGTAGTCGTCGGTGTCATGGACGTCGACGATCACGGCGTCGGTAGCATCCAGGTCAGCCTCCAGGCCGGAAACGGTCAGCAGGTTGCCATAGTAGCTCACGAACTTGCCGGTCTTGAAGTTGGTGTTCTCACCCTTCAGATCGGTGTAGACACCGTCGTCGTTCACAGCATAGGTGAACAGGCCGGTGGTATCCTCGTCAACAGCCTCGTCCTCGTCAACAACAACGCTGATCTTCTTGCCGTCCTTGTCGTAGGCGGTGTACTTCAGGCCGTCAGCAACATAGGTGTCGAAGTCAACAATGTAGATGTAGTCGCCGGTCTCAGCAGCGGAGAAGCTCTCGGTGGCGATAACCACGTACTGAGCAACGGGGGAGTTGTCCACGGTCTTGGAGATGACCTTCACCACGTCGGCAGAATCATACTTGTAGGAGATGGTGCCGGTCTTCACGGTGACCTTCAGATCATCGCTGTCGTCATAGGACTCAACAACGACATACTTGGTGTCCTTGTTGATGTAAGCGCCGCCGACCTTCTTGTCGTCGTCGGTCTTGATGTCAGCCTTGTGGGCGGTGATGTCGTAATCACTGTCGTCCCAAGCGCTCAGGGAAACCTTGGTGTCGCCCTTCTCAACCTTGGTGTCGGTGTAGAAGCCAGCCTCCATGGCGTTCAGGTACTTCTCGACCTCAGTCATGTCAGAGCTGGTCTGAGCAACCTGGATGTCCTCCACGGTGCCGTCCATGTAGACAGCCTGGACATAGTAGGTCCAAGTGGTCTTGCCCTTCACGGTCTCCTTATCAGCCCAGTAGACTTTGCCGTCGGCGATGTCAGCCAGGTAGAAGACGTCGTTCAGGGTGACAGAGCCCTCGACGATCTCGGTCTTCACCACGTAGCCGTTGGGATCCAGGTACAGCTTGTAGTTGCCGTCCTCGAAGTCAACCTTGACGATCTCGTCGTCAACGTTGCCGGACATGGTGTACTTGGTGCCGCCCATGGTGTAGGTGGTGTCGGTGTAAGCGGTGATGGCGCCCTTCACGGAGGTGGTGGCATAGGAAGCGATCACCTTGTTGTCGCCGTCGACAGTCTTCTCAACCAGACCGATCACGGCGTCCTCAACGTAGGTATCCTCGTTGTAGCCAGCGATATCGGTGTTGTTGAAGGTGCCAGCGTTCTTGAAGGTGACATAAGCGGTCACGCCGTCGTCAGCGTCATCGTCGGTCACGTCAGTGTCGATCTCCTCGATCACGTCAGCGGCGTAGCTGATCACGGTGATGTTGGAAGCCTTGTTGTCCTTCACACCGCGGAACTCCACGACATCGCCGATCTTCAGATCGGTGGAAGCGCTCAGATCGGTAACACCATTCTCAGTGATGGTGGCATCGCCAGCGACCTCCAGCTTCTTGTTGGCCTGCTCAGCCCAGTACTTCACGTCCTTGTCGGCCTTGCTGACAACGATGGTGTAGTCAGCAGCGTCCACATAGACAGCGGACTCGGTGGTCACGCCCTTGGAGTCCTTGAAGGACCACTGATGACCCTCGCGATCGAAGTCATCCTCGATGCCCTTCTCCTTCTTCAGGTCGCCGTCATACAGATCCTCGCCCAGCTGGACAGCGTACTTGCCCTCAACAGCGGTATCGCCGAAGGCGCTGTACTGCTTCTTGCTGTTGTCAGCCTTGTAGATCTCCTCGTACTTGATGGTGGAGCCCACGGTGATGTCACCGATCTGGACACCCTCGCTGCCGGTGGCCTCAACCATGGTGGCCTCCAGGGTATTCAGAGCCAGCTGAGCAACCTCGTTACGGGTCAAAGCGGCGGTAGCGCCAGCGTCAATGCCGTCAAACAGTTCGATCTTGGAGGCCTGGTTCACGGTGGCCAGCTGCCAGTCGCTGCCGAAGTCGCCGTTGTACTGGAAGTAGCCCAGAGCCTTCATCAGCATCAGAGCAGCCTGAGCGGTGGTCACGCCGGCGTTGGAGCCGTAGGTGGTGGCGCTGGTGCCGCCGGTGATGCCCTCAGCATAGCAGGCAGCCACGTACTTGTGAGCCCACTGGGGAACATCGGTGAAGGGGATAGAGGCATTCTCGTAGTCAGCCACGCGCAGACCCAGCAGGTTGCACATGACAACGGCCATCTCGGCACGGGTGACGTTCTGCTGGGGGTTGAACTTGCCGTTCTCGTCGCCGGCCATCACGCCGGCCATCTGCAGAACCTCAATGGCTTCCAGGTTGTCGCTGGAAGACACGTCAGGGTAGCTCACAGCGCCAGTGGTAACGACCAGGCCAGAGATCATGGCAGCGGTCATGCCCAGGCTGAGAGCACGCTTCAGGTTTCTCATTGGAAATCCTCCTTTTAAATTAGTCAAAAGGCTTATGGATCTGTGTTTTCGCAAAAACGAAATTACGGACATAACGCCCCTTGCCTGTAGCCATATCATACATGATCCCCCCCTCCCCGTCAACCACTCTGGGCCAAATGTAACACAACCGTAATATTGCGTCAGGATTGTTACAATCTCTGTCTTTTTCCGGAAATTAACCTTTAAAACGGCAAAAAACATCGGATATGGGACGGAAGCCCACATCCGATGTTTCGCATTTGGATTGCCTGCGGCTCTGCCGGACCGGGATCACACCTCCATGATAACCGGCAGGATCATGGGAGACCGCTTGGTCTTTTTATAAAGGTAGTTGGACAGGTCGGCCTTCACCGCCTGCTTGATGGCGGACCAGTCGGTGGTGTACCGGCCGTCCACGTGCATGACGGCGTCCAGAGCCACCTGGCGCAGCTCATCCATCAGCCCCTCAGACTCCTTTACATATACGAAGCCCCGGGTGATGAGATCCGGTCCGGCCAGCAGCGCGCCGTCCTCGCCGGACATGGACATTACCACCACCACCATGCCGTCCTGGGCCAGGTGGCGGCGATCCCGCAGTACCACGCTGCCCACGTCGCCCACGCCGGAGCCGTCCACAAACACCTTGCCGGCGGTAACGGTGCCGCCCAGCTTCACGCTCTTCTGGCTCACCTCGATCACCCGGCCGATATCGCTGATCACCACGTGGTTGGCAGGCATACCCATGTCCTGAGCCAACCGGGCGTGGATTTTCAGCATCCGCTGCTCGCCGTGGATGGGGATGAAGAACTTGGGTTTCACCAAGGCGTGGATAATTTTCAGCTCGTCCTGGCAGGCGTGGCCGGAAACGTGGAGGGCCCGCTCCCGCTCGTTGATCACCTCTGCCCCCTTGCGGTACAGCTCATTGATCACGTTTCCGATGGAGTTCTCGTTGCCGGGGATGGCGGAAGCGGAAATGATGATCCGGTCTCCCGGCATAATCTCCACCTGTCGATGGGTGGAGAAGGCCATCCGGCTGAGGGCGGACATGGTCTCACCCTGGCTGCCGGTGGTGATGATACAGATTTTTTTCTTGGGCAGGGACTGAATCTGGTTGAGATCCATCAGCACCCCGTCGGGCACCTTCATATATCCCAGCTCAGTGGACACCTTCATAATGTTTTCCATGGATCGGCCGCTTACCGCCACCCGGCGGCCATACCGGGCCGCCACATCGATGATCTGCTGGATACGGTCCACATTGGAGGCGAAGGTGGTAACGATGATCCGCTCCTCGCAGCCCCGGAACAGGGCGTCGAAGGAGGCCCCCACACTGCGCTCCGTACGGGTGAAGCCGGGACGCTCCACATTGGTGGAGTCGGCCAGCAGAGCCAGCACACCCTCGTTGCCCAACTGCCCCAGCCGGGCCAGGTCGATCATCCCGCCCTGGATAGGGGTGGGGTCGATCTTGAAGTCGCCGGTGTGAATACAGGTGCCCACCGGGCATTTGATGGCAAACGCGCAGGCATCGGCGATGGAGTGGTTCACGTGGATGAACTCCACCGAGAATTTCCCCGCCTTCACCACATCGCCCGCCTCGCAGGTAATCAGCTTGGTCTTGGACACCAAGCGGTGCTCTTCCAGCTTCAGCCGAATCAGCCCCGCGCTCATCCGGGTGGCGTAAATCGGCGCCTGGACAGACCGCAGCACATAGGGCAGCGCCCCGATGTGATCTTCATGCCCGTGGGTGATAAAGATGCCCCGGATCTTGCTCTGGTTCTTGATGAGATAGCTCACGTCGGGTATGAGCACGTCAATGCCTTACATGTCGTCGTCCGGGACTCCCATGCCGCAGTCCACCACAACAATGTCCCCGCCATACTCGTACACGGTCAGGTTCTTGCCGATCTCGTTCAAGCCGCCCAGGGCAATAATTTTCAGTTTTTCAGCCATACAATCATTTACTCCTTTGATTTCGGGCCGGATCATCCTGGCACGGGACGCCTCCGGCCCATTGATAAAACAGGTCGAATCAAACAAGCCCGGAGCCGCCCCGTTTCGGGGACGCAAAATAGGCGGAGTGACCGTTAGAGGACAGGCCCTGCCTCGCCTGCCCGCGTTCCGATCTCCTTCGCCGGCCCGGGTTTGGGATGTGATGGGGTGGGCAGCGGCCCGGTCTGTTCTCCACCGGCCTGAACCCCAGCCCCCACACTTTATTTAGACGCGGAAAGAGGTTCCCCTTTTCCCCGCGTATAAATCCGTCGTCTCAGGCGGCATACGCCGCCCCGCATTCTCGCGTTGTCTGTACCAGTATAGCACAGTTTTCATTTCCTGTATACCGCCGCGCCCTTTATTTCCGTAATCTTAGTCATTTTGACGGATTTTGCCCCTCTTGCTTCCGGTTTTTTTGCCCATCCTCTTGTCCCATTTGCCAAAGTATGGTATAATCCAGTCTATAAAGTTACATGAATTTTGGGGGTGTTTGCCATGAATATACAAATATTCGGGGCCTCGAAGAGTTTTGATACAAAAAAGGCCCAGCGCTGGTTTAAGGAGAGGCGCATCCCCTTTCAGTATGTAGACGTAATGAAGTACGGCATGAGCCGCGGGGAACTGGAACGGGTCGCCCAGGCTGTAGGTCTGGACGCGATGGTCAACCCCAGTCACCCGGACGCAGTACTGCTCTCCTACCTGGCTGACCGCCAGGCAAAGCTGGAAAAGCTCTTCGAGGTTCCTGGGCTTCTCAACGTCCCCATCGTGCGCGACGGAAAACGCGCCACCGTGGGCTACTGCCCGGACACTTGGGAGACGTGGTCCTGAATGATACCCGGTTAGGAGGTTGTCTCTCGTATGAAACGTATCCTTATCGTGGACAATGACGCGGCTGTACGTGGGGAAATTGCCCGCTGTGCCCGCCTTGAGGGATACGAGGTCGCCGAGGTAAGTGAAGGCAGCGCCGCCGTCGCTCTCTGCCGCCAATCCCCCTTTGATTTTGTGATCCTTTCCATTCT
>CALXDY010000016.1 GCA_944387225.1 uncultured Oscillospiraceae bacterium
CCCTCCGGTACCTTTCCCCGACCCTTCCCTGTCCGAGGCCAGCCGTTTCCAGAGGTGTCGCCCCGACGGGGCCCCGCGCCGCCCGCGGGCCATATGAAAAATTTTCCGCCTCTTGACAATGTCGATATTCGAGAATATAATAAGGCCACGATATGTCGATATTCGAGAATAGGAGGTGACCGCCATGCCCAGGGCCAAGTTCCAGACCCTTACGGAGCAGATGTACTACGTCCTTTTGTGCCTGAGCCGGGAGTGCTGCGGCATGGATATCATGGATGAGATTCCCGCCATGACCAATGGCCGGGTGCGGGTGGGCTCCGGCACCCTGTACAATCTCCTGGAGCAGTTCCTGGAGGCGGGGATGATTCGGGAAACCCGGGCGGAAGGCCGCCGCCGCAGCTATATCCTGACGGAAGAAGGGAAGCAGCGGCTGGAGGAGGAGTACCGGCGGATCTGCGCCCAGGGGGCGGATTACCGCCGCATCATGGGAGAGGAGGTTTCCCGATGAAAAATACGAAGCGTCAGTTGATCCCCTTTTCTTACTATGACCTGACAGGTATGGAGCGGCATCTGGAGAAGATGGCACAGAAAGGCTGGCTCCTGGACAAGATGTCCGCCCTGGGCTGGCGGTATCGGCGGATCGAGCCTCAAAAGCTTCACTTTACCGTTTCCTACTGCCACCGGGCCTCGGCTTATGACCCGGAGCCCACGGAGGAGGTGCAGACCTTTTACGATTTCTGCGCCCACACCGGCTGGCGCCTGGCGGCGGAGTTCGGCTCCATGCAGGTGTTCTACAACGATCAGGAGGACCCTATCCCCATCGACACCGACCCGGCTATGGAGATCCAGATGGTGGGCCGGGAGATGAAGCGGGCCCTGCCCTTTGAGATCCTCCTGCTGCTGATTGGCTTTTTTATGGGGGGCTCCTGGCTGTACAGCCTGTTCCACAGCCCCATCGACCTGCTGGCCAGCCCCACCAACCTGTTTACCGGTCTGTGCTGGCTGGGGCTTATGGTGTGGTCGGTGGCGGATATCCTGACATACCTTCTCTGGCGGCGGCGGGCCAAACTGGCAGCGCAGCGAGGGGAATTTGTCCCCACCCGGGGCTGTCACCGGATCATGCAGGTGGTCATGGCGCTGGTGATCTTGGGGGCCATCTATTTCTTTATCACCGCCCGGCTGCCGGGGCTGCGGCTCCTCACTGGCGCCATGATCCTGGAATTCGTAGTGCTGTTCCTGGCGGTGAACGGCACCAAGGACTTCCTCAAAAAGCAAAAGGTCTCCCGGCGGAAGAACCAGGCGGCCACCATCGCCGTGGATGTGCTCCTGGCAGTGGTGTTGATGGCGGGCATATCTTATGGGACCATTACTCTGGCGCGAAACGGCGGCTTCTCCCTGGCGGCGGACATCGAGTCCCTTCTCACCATCGCAGATCTCACCGGGGAGGAGGATCCCCGGTATATCGTCCGCAGCCATGTGGAGTCTTCGGTGTTTCTGAAGGTCCGGGAGTTTACGGAGCGGTCCCATCCCGGGGAGAGCGTCCGCCTGCCGGAGCTGCACAGTAAGGTAGTGGATGTGTACCTGCCGGGGATCTATGGCTTCTGCCTGCGGGAGCTCCTCCATGAACGGGATGACTGGGAGGGGGTCACCGATGACGGCACAGTGGTCAAACCCTATTATGTGTATCGAGAGATAGATCCGGCCCTCTTTGGGGCCCAGGCCGCCTGGCAGCGGTATGCCGGCGGGGAAACCGGGGAGCCCACGGGGGATTATCTTCTCAGCTACCCGGGACGACTGGTGGTGCTGGAGTGCGACTGGGAGCTGACGGCGGAGGAGATGGCCATCGCCGGGGCCAAGCTGGCCACAGCGGAGTGAGAGGGCCCGGCCTGTCCGGCTGGCGGAAAAGCCGCCTCAAATGCCGGGACGGTGTTCTCCGTTTCTCCGAAGGCCTTCGTTTCGGAACAGGGACGGCGGATTTCCTGCCATTGACAAGGCAGCCGCCGGACGGTATAGTAGAGGGCGATGATTTATTCCACAAGCGGAGGATCGACCATGGAACATATACATGATATTGCGCTTCAGGACTGCCCTCTTTGCGGCGGCACGGGGATTCTGGAGGAAGAGGGTGGTTGGCTGGTGTATGTCCAGTGCCTGGACTGCGGCTGCCGCACGGCGGAACTGGCCTACCACGCGGAGGAGGAGCGCCAGGAGATGGCAAAGAAGGTAGCTCTCTCCTGGAACCTGGGCAAGGTGATCTACACCGGGCCCGGTGACTGAGCCTTTGCTTCTGAAAACGAAATTTTCTCCATCAGAGCATAAAAAGCCGGAGGAACCAGTTGGTTCCTCCGGCTTTTGCCGTTTTGGGATTTACCGCAGCCTGTATCAGATCTCCAGGTAGGAGTCGGCGTACAGGGTGTGGTTCTTGAACACGTCGCAGCTCTTGATGGTTTCCATCAGGCGCAGGTCGCAGGGGTTGACGATAGCGGAGGTCAGACCCTGCATCATGCACATGGCCACCAGGGCGCTGTCCATGATGGGACGGATGTGCTTGGGCATACCGTTGGAGTTGTTGGACAGACCACCGGTGGACTTCAGACCCTCGTCGGAGAAGGCCTTGATGGCATTGAGCACGTCCATCTGCTTGTCCTGCATGCCCTTGACCACCAGGAACAGGGGGTCGAACCACAGGTCATCGGACTCCATGCCAAGGCTCAGGCCCCGCTCCAGCATGTTGTGGCAGTGCATCATGCGCTCCTCGTTGTCCTTGGCGATACCGTCGGCAGAGCACAGGGCAATGACGATGGCGTCGTTGGCAGCAGCCAGGTTGATGTTGTCAATACGGCTGCCGGCATCGGCGGAGTTGACGATGGGCTTGCCGTTGGTGCGGTTATAGACCTGGATACCGGCTTCAATAGCGGCCTTGTTGGCGGTATCCAGAGCCAGAGGCACGTTGTTGAAGTTCTGCTGCAGCAGCTGCACAGCCCACTGCATCAGCTCGGGACCGTTGGACTCAGCAGGCCCGATGTTCACATCCAGATAGGTGGCGCCGGCGGCGATCTGCTCGGCAGCACGCTTCAGGATGGGGCCCTCGTCGTAGCTCTCCATGGCCTTACGGATGGCCGGGGAGATACAGTGGATCCGCTCGCCGATGGTGACGAACTTCTTGCTGGCGGGATCGTGGCCCTTGTAGGTGATCTCCTTGTCGTCCAGCTTGTAGGGGCCGGTGACCACGATGGGAGGCGCGGGGATGACCTTCTTGGGGGCGGGAGCCTCCTCGGCGGCGGGGGCGGCAGCGGCAGCGGCGGCGGAAGCGCCGGCGGTCTTGCCGGTCAGACCC
>CALXDY010000017.1 GCA_944387225.1 uncultured Oscillospiraceae bacterium
GTAGTAGCCGTTGCACTTGGAGCAGTAGCGGAACTCCATATCCGGGTCGTCGGCGTCCGTGATGCCGCACACCGAGCACTTGTGGAGATACCCCTTGCGCTGCTGTACCTCCCGCTGCGCCTTTTTGAAGTTGATGGTCTGCCGGCTCATCCGGTAGGAGGCACGCCCCCTTGTCCGGTTGATCAGCCCCATCAGATCGTCCCAGAAGAAGATGAAATAGTTCAGCAGAGCAATGACCGGCTGCAGGGCGTAAGCCAGGCTGCCCGCCGACAAGGCACCGACGATGTCAAAGGCAAACAGGGCCGCGTCCAGCCAGGCCAGCCACTTGACCTTCAGGGGCAGGATGCCGTACAGCAGTACCTGCATGTCCGGATACAGGGTGGCAAAGGAGAAGAACATGGACATGTTCACATAGTACATGGACATGGACGTCTGGAACAAAAAGCCCAGAATCAGGTTCAGTATCACACCCAGTCCGTAAAACACCGTAAACCGTGCCGTGCCCCACTGCTGCTCCAGCGCGTTTCCGATGTAGTAGTAAAACAGGGTGGACAGGGCAAACCACAAAACAAAACCGCTGCTCTGAGGGACAAACACAAAGGTAATCAGCCGCCATATCTCCCCCTGAAGCACCAGGGCGGGATGAAACATCAGCATCAGGGAGGCAGAATAGTTGGAAAACATGTCCAGCACATAGACTACCACGTTGCCGATGGCGATCCATTTCATCAGGCCGGGGATCCCGAACCTGGGATGGTTGTAACAAAAGCGGTCCAGCCAACTGGCGATGGCTCTCATGGACAGCCCACCTTTCCGGTAAAGTCTCAAATAGCATTGTAACCGCTTTTGGTGGAAAAGTCCATGAAAAATCTGTTAAGTTTCCTTCCCTCCCGTCGAAAGATATGATAGAATATTGCCGTAGAATGATAGGAGGGATTTGCTCCCATGAGTATGGTAAAAGATCTGTCCCTGGCCCCTTCGGGTCACCAGAAAATCCAGTGGGTGCGGGACTTCATGCCCGCCCTCAGCGGGATCGAGGCACGGTTTCGCCGGGAAAAGCCCTTTGCCGGGCTAACCATCGCCGTGTCCGTCCATTTGGAGGCCAAAACCGCCAATCTGGGTCTGGTGCTTCGGGAGGGCGGCGCCCAGGTGTACCTCACCGGCTGTAACCCCTTGTCCACCCAGGACGACGTGGCCGCCGCCATGGCGGAGCTGGGGGTGGAGACCTTCGGCATCCACGGGGTGACCATGGAACAGTACGAAGATCTGCTGGTGGAAACCCTGAAGTGCCGGCCCCACCTGATCGTGGACGACGGCGGGGATCTGATTTCCCTGCTGGGAGGCCGATGTGCCGCCATGGGAGACCGGCTGCTGGGGGGCTGTGAAGAGACCACAACGGGTATTCACCGCCTCCATGCCCGCCAGCGGGCGGGAATCCTCCCCTGTCCCATGATGGCTGTCAACGACGCAAAGGCCAAGCACTATTACGACAACAAGTACGGCACCGGCCAATCCACCTGGGACGCCATTATGCACACCACCAACCTGATGGTGGCAGGCAAAACCGTGGTGGTGGCCGGCTACGGCTGGTGCGGCAAGGGCATCGCCATGCGCGCCAAGGGAATGGGCGCCCACGTCATTGTCACGGAGATTGACCCCTTTAAGGCCCTGGAGGCCACCATGGAGAACTTCCAGGTCATGCCCATGGACGAAGCGGCCAAGGTGGGCGACATCTTTGTTACCGCCACCGGCTGCAAGGACGTCATTGTGGACCGCCACTTTGCGGTGATGAAGAACAACGCCATTCTCTGCAACTCCGGCCACTTCGACTGTGAGGTGGATGCCGCCGCCCTGGCTGCCCTGGCTGTAGAGCGCTTCCCCCGTCGAGCCGGAATCGAGGGCTTCCGTCTCCCTGACGGACGTATCCTGAACCTGCTGGCCGAGGGCCGACTGGTCAATCTGGCTGCCGGAAACGGACATCCGGCGGAAATTATGGACATGTCCTTCGCCGTGCAGGCCCTGTCCCTGGAGTGGATGGCCAAGCACGCCGGACAGCTGGAAAAGAAGGTCTATAATGTCCCGGAGGAGATCGACGACCAGATCGGCCGGGTGAAGCTGGCCGCCATGGGCCTGTCCATCGATACCCTCACCCAGGCCCAGAAAGACTACCTGGCCGGATTTTGACGGCTTTTCCGTCATTTGTCAATATATGCAAATCTTAGGCCCATTTATGCGGAGACGTGACAGCATTGCCATGATAAGATAGCGGCAACAGTTACCGATGCTCCGAGGTGGAAGGCGGAGCCGGTCTGATAAATTGGAATGGAAAGGTAGATCACCATGAATGTTGAGAAGATTTTTGTGGTAGGCGCCGGCCTGATGGGCAGCGGCATCGCCCAGACCGCCATTGTCAGCGGCTACCAGGTCGTTCTGAACGACCAGAACCAGGCCGCCCTGGATCGCGCCAAGACCGGTATTGAGAGAGCTCTCACCCGTGAGGTGGAGAAGGGCCGCATGACCGCCGGCGAGCGGGACAACGCTCTGACCCGCCTGGCTCTGGACGTCACCCTGGAGGGTGCCCGCACCTCCCAGCTGGTGATCGAGGCCATCTATGAGAACCTGGAAGCCAAGCAGGCCATCTTCTCCTCCCTGGAGGATGTCTGCCCCCCCGAGACCATCTTCGCCTCCAACACCTCTTCTATCTCCCTGACCGCTCTGGCCTCCGCCACCAAGCGTCCCTCTCAGGTGGTAGGCATGCACTTCTTCTCCCCCGTGCCCAAGATGCGTCTGTGCGAGGTTATTTTCGGCCTGCTCACCGCTCCTGAGGTTCTGGAGACCGTGAAGGAAGTGGGCGAGAAGATGGGTAAGACCCTGATTCTGTCCGACGATAAGCCGGGCTTCATCGTCAACCGTGCCCTGCTGCCCATGCTGAACGAGGCCTGCGTGATCGTCGGCTCCAACATCGGCACCGTGGAGGACGTGGACAACGGCATGAAGCTGGGCTGCAACCACCCCATGGGTCCCCTGGAGCTGGCTGACATGATCGGTCTGGACATCCTGCTCAACGTTATGAAGGTGCTGGATTCCGAGTACGGCGAGAAGTACCATCCCTCCATGATCCTGCGGAAGATGGTCACCGCCGGCTTCCTGGGCCGCAAGAGCGGCGCCGGCTTCTACATCTACGAAAACGGCAAGAAGATGGGCGTCAACCCCGTCCTCACCCAGATCCACGCTCTGTAAGATTGCTCCATCCTTTTCCCGCCCCGGAGGCCATCCCCTCCGGGGCGGGTTGTATTTTTCGTCACAAAATGATTGACATTCCCGACGAAACATGATACACTTTCTATCAGTAAATGATAATCTTTCTTATTAACAAATTATGAGGAGGAAATTAACATGCCTGAACTGAAGGGAAGCAAGACTGAGCAGAACCTGTGGACCGCCTTTGCCGGAGAGTCCCAGGCCCGGAACAAGTACACCTATTTCGCCTCCAAGGCCAAGAAGGACGGCTACGTCCAGATCGCCAAGATCTTCGAGGAGACCGCCGCCAACGAGAAGGAGCACGCCGAGATCTGGTTCAAGCTCCTGGGCGGCATTGGCACCACCGAGGAGAACCTGGCCGCCGCCGCTGCCGGTGAGAACTACGAGTGGACCGACATGTACGCTGAGATGGCCAAGGAGGCCAAGGAGGAGGGCTTCGATCACATCGCCTTCCTGTTTGAGCAGGTGGCCAAGATTGAGAAGGAGCATGAGGAGCGCTATCGCAAGCTGCTGTCCAATGTGGAAAACGGCCTGGTGTTCTCCCGGGATGGGGACATGATCTGGCAGTGCAGCAACTGCGGCCACATCCATGTGGGCAAGCAGGCTCCCGAGGTCTGCCCCGTCTGCGCCCACCCCAGAGATTACTTCCAGCTGAAGTGCGAGAACTACTGATCTTATCCACCTTCCTGCCGCCCCTGAACGGGGGCGGCATTTTTTATACTTTTCCCAGTCAAAAAGGGAGATTTTTTTATTATTTGAGCCTTCCCTTGCCAGAACAGCTTTTTTCGGATATACTGAGACAGAAATGAGGTGTTATTGTGTTTTCCCTGCTTAAGCCGGGGCGCACGCTGGCGGCTTTGGCCGGCAGCGTCATTCTAGCCTTCGGCCTGTACAATGTCCACGCCCTGTCCGGAGTCACCGAAGGGGGCGTACTGGGCATGACCCTGTTCCTGCACCACTGGCTGAACATCTCCCCCGCCCTGTCCGGGCTGGTGATGAACGCACTGTGCTATCTGTTGGGCTGGCGCCTGCTGGGGCGGGAATTTATCCTCTATTCCATCGTGGCCGGCGGAGGATTCTCCCTGGCCTATGGGCTTGTGGAGCAGTTTGATCCCCTGTGGCCTCAGCTGGCCCACCACCCCATCCTGGCAGCGGTACTGGGTGCCCTGTTCGTGGGCGGCGGCGTGGGACTCAGTGTCCGGGCCGGCGGCGCCCCCAGCGGTGACGACGCCCTTGCCATGAGCCTGTCCCATCTCACCCGTTGGAATATCCAGTGGGTGTACCTGGCCAGCGACCTGGTGGTGCTGGCACTGTCCGCCACTTATATTGACCTGTCCCGTCTGGGCTGCTCCCTGCTTACCGTGGTGCTGTCCGGTCAGATCATCGGCCTGGTACAGCGCATTCCGCTGCCCAGCCGAGCCACTCCTTCCGAATCTTGATTTTCTGCCGCCTGGGGAACCTGTTCCCCAGGCGGCTCGTATCTTTCCCCCCGGAAGGACATATACATACATGGCAAGAAAGGGGGGCCGGCGCCATGAATGGACGACGGGAAGGGATACTGGAGCGGGCGGCGGAACGGCTGGATCTGCCCGCCGATGCGGTGGCAGGGGTGCCCCGGCTGGAACTGGTGGGCATCCGTGAGCTGCGGATGGAAAATCACAAGGGCATTCTGGCCTACGGCAGAGAGGAAATCCACATCAGCGGCGGGTCCTATGTGGTGAAGGTTACCGGTCAGGATCTGGAACTGCGGGCCATGACGGGACTGGATCTGCTGATTACCGGCCAGATTTCCGGCATCACCCTGGCATAGGGGGACGGCATGGGAAGACTGATCAATTTGATGCGGGGCACTGTCACCCTTACTGCGGCGGGACGGTACCCGGAGCGTCTGCTGAACCTGTGCGCCCAGGAGCGGATTCCCTGCTGGGGGCTGGTGTGGGTGGACAGCCACACCCTGCAGCTCACCATCCACCGGCAGAGGCTGGCCCTGGTGGAGGAGCTGGCCGGGCGGGCAGGGTGTGAAATCACCGTGGAGGGCAGCCGGGGCCTGCCCCATTTTCTCCTCCGGTTCCGGCGGCGGTACGCCTTTCTCATCGGCCTGGCCCTGTCCCTTCTGGCTGTGTGCATCCTGTCCCGGTTCGTGCTTACCATCCAGGTGACAGGCAACGAGACGGTCTCCACCGCTGAAATTCTGGGAGAGCTGAACCGGCTGGGGGTCTCCCCCGGTGTGTACGGCCCCAGCCTGGACCGGAAGGTTATCGCCCAGCAGGCCCTGCTGGAGCTGGATGAGCTGTCCTGGATGTCCATCAACCTGTACGGCACCCGCCTGGAGGTCGTAGTGCGGGAGGTGGTGGAGCCTCCCCAGCTGGTACAGGAGGAGGGATATTTTGATATCGTGGCCCGAACGGACGGTATCGTCACCCAGATAGAGCCGCTCCAGGGAGAGGCAGTGGTAGCCGAGGGGGATACGGTAGCCAAGGGGGATGTACTGATCTCCGGTATCATCACCATGGAGCCTCCCATCTACACCGATTTCCCCACCCGGTACTACCAGACCCAGGCCAGGGGCCGAGTCTATGCCCGAACCTGGCGGACGCTCACCGCCGCCATCCCCACGCAAGCCCAGGTAAAAGTATATACCGGGGAGGAGCACACCGCTATCGGCCTGTCCCTGCTGGGCCGGCGCCTGGATTTTTTTCAAAGTAGTAGCTTTTTCTCCACTGGGTATGATAAAATAACGGAGGTACATCCCCTTACCCTGCCGGGAGGCCGTGTTTTGCCCATGATGCTTACGGTGACACACTGCCGGGCCTATGAGACGGAGACTGTCTCCATTCAACTCTCCTCCGCCCAAACCATGCTGGAGGAACAGCTGCTGGCGCAGCTGCATTCCCTCATTGGGGAGGACGGACAGATTGTGGATCTGCAGTACTCCGCCCGGGTTAGCCAGGGACGACTGGATGTGACCCTGACCGCGGAATGCCGGGAGGAAATCGGCCAACAGGTGCCCGGCTCCGGCGAGATTCCGGGGGACGCCCCCGGGGAGGAGAACGAACACGAATGACAGAACAAAGCATCAGCTTAGACCGTCTGGAGGACGCCATCAGCGTTTTTGGCTCCTTTGATGAAAATATCCGTTTGATCGAACATGAGCTGGGAGTGTCGGTGGTTAGCCGGGACTCCCAGCTGAAGGTGGCCGGCGAGGATCCGGAGGCAGTGCTCTACGGGACCAAGGTGATCGAAAACCTGATGTCCCTGGCCGCCCGTGGGGAGCCCATCCATGAGCAGAATGTGCGCTACGTCCTGCAGCTTGTGCGGGACGGTCGGGAGGATCAGATCCACCGCCTGGCCGCCGACGTGCTGTGCATCACCGCCAAGGGTAAGCCCATCAAGGCCAAAACCCTGGGCCAGAAAAAGTATATCGAGGCCATCCAAAACAATGTGGTCACTCTGGGCATCGGCCCCGCCGGTACGGGTAAAACCTACCTGGCGGTGGCCGCCGCCGTGGCCGCCTTCCGGGACAAGCAGGTCAACCGCATCATCCTGACCCGTCCCGCGGTGGAGGCCGGCGAGCGTCTGGGCTTTCTGCCCGGCGACCTCCAGTCCAAGGTAGACCCCTACCTCCGCCCTCTGTACGACGCCCTGTTCGACATGCTGGGCCCGGAGACCTACCAGAAGTATCTGGAGCGGGGCAGTATTGAGGTCGCTCCCCTGGCCTATATGCGGGGCCGTACCCTGGACGACAGCTTCATCATCCTGGACGAGGCCCAGAACACCAGCCGGGAGCAGATGAAGATGTTCCTCACCCGCCTGGGCTTTGGCTCCAAAATTGTCATCACCGGCGACATTACCCAGATCGACCTGCCGGCGGACAAGGTGTCCGGCCTGCGGGAGGCCATGCGGGTGCTCAAGGGTGTAGAGGATATCGCCATTATGCGCCTGACGGAAAGTGACGTGGTGCGTCACGCCCTGGTGCAGCGGATCATCAAGGCCTACGAGATCGACGAGGAAAAGAAGGGAAAAAAGAAATTCTGATG
>CALXDY010000018.1 GCA_944387225.1 uncultured Oscillospiraceae bacterium
GACCATGGCCTGGATGCCCTTTTTCAGCAGCCCCAGTTCACTGTCGCAGCTGAATATGGTCATGCCCCGCTGCCGCCACGAGCGAAGAAACGCCGTGTCGGAAGCAATGATTCCGCAAGGCAGACCATTATCCTTGGCGGCCTGGAGCACCTGGGTGATGGCCTCGTCCATATCCGGGGTATGGAACTGGCCCATGTGGCCAAGGTCACAGGCCAAATCATTGGGACCGATCAGCAGCCCGTCGATTCCGGCCACGGCGGCGATCTTCCCGGCATTGGACACGCCAAGCTTGGTTTCGATCTGAGCAAAGAGCATGGTACGCTCATTGGCTTTCTGGGTGTATTCCGTCAGCTTTCCGGGATTGTAGTTGCTGTGGGGGCGCATGGTGGAGATCCCTCTGGCACCCACAGGTGCGTATTTGCTCAGCTGGACCAGGGTTTTGGCCTGTTCCTCCGTTTCCAGCATGGGGACCAGAATCCCATCTACCCCGGCGTCCAGATATTTTTGGATGCATTCCCGGGAAATTTGAGGAATGCGGACGATGACAGGAAAATGGATCCCGTTGGCCACAGATGCGATGGCGGCCACCTGGGAATAGTCAAAATAGCCATGCTCACAGTCCACAATGACAAAATCCAGGCCCGCCGCCTGCATCAGGCGCACCAGGTTTGGTGCCCCGATCTCAGATAGAAAGGCGCCCAGAACGGAGCCGCCGGAATGAATGGTTTCCTTCATGATACATGTCCCCTTTCTCGGCAATATGACTGCGCCACACAGCGCTGGGCCAGCTGGAACATTCCGCTGTATACCTCGTCCTGCTGGGCGGAGATGGAGGTGCTGACGCCCAGCTCCCGACAGATCGCATCCCGGAGAAAGGGGTTTTTCAACACCGCGCCACCGGCAAAATGGAGGGTGCCCTGGAACGGCTCGTGGCGGCACAGGACGGCGGCGAAGCGCTTGTACTGCCGGCCATAATCCTGGGCCGTGGCGGAGATGACATGCTCCGGCGTGAAGTTGGCGTGGTTGATGTGCAGGATCTTGCCGTCGGCCAGGCGGTCGGGCAGCTCGTAAAAGCCGCAGTCCACCTCCAGCCCGCCGGTGGATTCGCCCTGGATGCATTCCCTCTGGATCCGCTGCCAGATTTCTTCTCGCGACAGGGAAATTCCGAAGATTTTTTCTCCTATTTGGCGCATGTAGTCAATCTGGACGTCAAAGTTCCGGCCTCCCGGCATTCGAGAGACCACATAGCAGTAGTTGTTGTCAAAGTAGGGACGGATTTCATAGTCGCCTGGGAGATACTCGTCCCGGATCAGAATCAGCTGTCCGCTGGTTCCGATGTGGATGATCATGTCGCCGGATTTGGCACCGGTGCCGAATACGCTGGTCTGTACATCCCCCAGGTCGGGATAGACGGCCAGATTTAAGCCATCCCCGTCATAATGGCCGCAGCAGGACAGGTCGGAAACAATCTCCGGCAGACGCAGAAAATCCAGTCCGGCCCGGGACAGGATATCTCGGTTCCATGCCTTCTTTCCCAGGTCCACAAAGCCCATGGGAGCGGCGTTGGTGATGTGGCAGATGTGCTGTCCGGTCAGCTGATGAATGATGTAAGAACCAAGGGTATCCACCCGGATCTCCCCCTGGGAGGACAGGTTTTCCTCCTGAAACAGGGTATAGAGATTGCACAGTGCCAGGGCTGGCTTAATGGGTACGCCGGTGGATTCCATTACCTCGGGAGGGATCAGTACCTCCAGATCCTCCATGTAACGCCGACCCGTGCGGGGGTTTTCCTTCAGACAACGGGTGTCCTGCCAGGAAATATAGGTATCCCGGGGACGCTGAGGGTGGCTGAGAACACAGCCGTGCTGCTGAGTGGAGAACAGGATCCCCTGAATGTCCCTGGTCATCATGGCGCACTTGGAGATGATATCCCGAATGACATCTACGATGGCCTGAGCGTCCACCTCAAAATAGCGGGGATCCGGATTGGACAGCGGCTGCGGAGTGTGGCATTTCTTGGTATAGAGCACCGTAGGATGCTCCAAATCATAAATCGCGGCCTTGATAAATGTGCTTCCTACATCAACTGCGATGAAGTTCATGAAACAGCCTCCTAGTCAATGGATGTGTATGTCTAAGACCGTTAGCTGCCCATCAGGAGATTGGGAAGCCAGGTTACCAGGCCGGGGAAGGTCCACAGAACCACAACCTCGCCCATCAGCAGAATGATCCAGGGGATCAGCTTCCGACTGACCTGCTCCATGCTCAGCTTCTGCAGGCTGCAAGTGGTCATGAGAACCACGCCTACAGGGGGAGTGATATTTCCGATCATAGCAATGATGATAATGCAGATACCGGCGTGGATGGGATCAAAGCCGGCTCCTTCGATCATGGGCAGGATCATGGGGACAAAGACCATGATATTCACATTCGGGTCGCTGAGACAGCCCAGAATCAGGAAGAGAACCGTGATGCACAGGGCGGTAAGCAGCTTGCTGTCTCCGGCAAAGCTGGAGAAGGCGGCATAGAGGGTATCCTGCAGATTTTCCGCAGTAAGTACAAAGCTGAAGCACTTGGAGGCGGGGATGATCAGCAGCACAGAGCCGCTGGCAATAAAAACGCTTTTCAGGCTTTCAATAAAATCCTGGAATCGCATGGTGTGGTAAACGATGACACCCAGCACCAGCGCATACAGCACAGCCAGAGCAGCGGCTTCCGTGGTGGTGACAATGCCTTGGTAGATGCCGCCCAGCAGGATCACAGGGGTGAGCAGGGGAAGAATGCAGGACAGGAAGGAGTGAAGCAGATGGGTCAGGTAGAACCGCCAGCCCTTCCACTGCAGGCAGGGGCCGTTGTTGCGGATGGACCAGAAAAATACATATACCATCATAATCAGGCCCATAAACAGTCCGGGAATGATGCCGCCGAACAGCAGCTTTCCTACGGACACATTGGCCACCATGGCATAGACCACGGCGGGAATGCTGGGCGGGATGATGGGGCCGATGGTGGAGGAGGCGATGGTAGTGCATGCGCTGAAATTCTTGTCAAAGCCTTCGTCCACCATGGCGCGGTAGGCCAAATTGCCAATGCCGCCGGCGTCGGCAACGGCGGAGCCGGACATACCGGCAAAGATGACGGAAGTGGTGATGTTCACATGGCCCATACCGCCGGGAATATAGCCTACCAGATCTCGACAGAAACCGAATATTCGGTCGGAGACCGAGGTGCGGTTCATTACCTCGGCAGTAAGGATGAACAGGGGAATGGCGATCAGAGAGAAATTGTTTAGTCCGGTGAACATCCGGGTGCCCATCATGGACAGGCTGATTCCCGCGCCAAAGGCATAGAGAAAGGACGAGGTAATCATTGCGGCTGCGATGGGCATACCGAACAGAAAAAAGAGAATAAAGGTAATCAGAAAGATGGCAAAGGGCGTCATACAGGCACCTCCTGATCCGAATGATGGTCAAAAATTTCCACGAGATCCTGCACCAGATTGCACAGGATATGGAAACACATCAGGACAAAGGAAACCGGGAGAATGACATAGACGTATTCCAAAGGAATCCGCATGACGTTGGAGATGGGCAGCGTCTTCATCAGATCCAGCAGGGGAGGAACGTAGCAGAGAAACATGGCAATCATGATCAAATCCATAATGGATCGGATGATAAACTGCACTGCCCGGGGCAGATAATGGATGATGGCCGTGATATTCAGGTGGCTGCTGGTGCTCATGGCATAAGCGGCGGCCAGAAATCCGAACCAGACGAACAGAAATCCATTCAGCTCGTCCGACCAGTTCAGGCCGCTGTGGAACAGGTACCGCAGCGCTGCGTTTGCGATCATTACCGTAAACAGCAGACCCAGGCTGACGCAGCCGAGAAAAATCTCGATCTTCTGCAAGGCTTTGTTGACCGCGGCAAGCCCATGGCAAACTGTCTTCATAGAATCGACTCCTTCCTAAGAGATCAAGAATAGAAGGGGCCTGCGGAATGTCCCGAAGGCAGGATTCCGCAGGCCGCCCCTTGGAAACGTGATGGATGATAAAAAGAGTACGAACCGGGAATCAGGCCATTTCCTGGATCTGGTTGTACCAATCCTGCCAGGCGGGGTAGTCCTCCACTACGCCGGCAGCATTCTCACGGAAGGGAGTGGTGTCGATGTCGTCCACTACGGTCATGCCGTTGTCTACACAGGTCTGGATGAGGGCGCTCTCATTCTCTACAGTCAGTTCATCGATGCGGTCGCCCTGACGGGTGAACACTTCCTGGAAAATCTCCTGATCCTCGGTGGAAAGGGAGTTCCACAGATCCTGGTTAATGATCGTGGAGGAGCATGCCAGCATGTGCTGGGTCAGCATCAGGTAGTCCTGTACCTCATAGAACTTCATGGTCACGATCTGGGTAACGGGGTTCTCCTCGCAGTCGGCAACACCGGTGGACAGGCTCATATACACATCTTCAATGGGAATGGAGGTGATGGCCACATCAAAAACGTCTGCCAGAGTGGAGTAAGGCGCGAAGTTGACGCAGCGAAGGGTCAGACCGTCGAAATCATCCAGCGTGCGGATCTCCTTGTTAGCAGTGAGGTGCCGGAAGCCAAAATTATACATGTTCAGCTGAACGATACCGCCCACCGCGCTGCTGATCTCAGCGCGCATCTCCGTGCACAGGTCGCTGGCCTTGAACGCTGCCCAGTGATCATAGCTCTGGAAACAGTAGGGGGCAAAGAGTACGCCGGCTGCTTCCAGCCAGTCGGAGGCACTGTCTAGGCAGGCAATATCCAGATCGCCCATCTGGCAGGCGGTGATGCTGTCGTTGTAGTTGGCGTAGGTGCCGTTGGGATAGATCTTGAGTCCGTAACGGCCATCCGTCATCTCATAGAGCAGTTCGGCAGATTCCTCAAAGGCTTGGTACACGGGGTGGCCCTCAGCGAATACGTGGGAGGCGCTGAGCCAAACGGTGTCGGCGGAGCCGGAGGTGGAGCCAGAGCCAGGATCAGAACTGGATTGGCTGCTGGAGGGACTCTGACTGCAGGCGGACAGGCCGGCAACCATTGCAAGAGCGATGGCAGTAGCGGTGATTTTTTTCATCGTGACTCCTCTTTTCTGTGGTTTATTTGTCAACCGATTACTGATTGGTCGACTTTTATGTGAGGATTATATGACAATAAAATAAATAAGTCAACATATTATAATAAATGTCGACATTTTTAAAAGAACAAAAGTAACCTGTGTTTTTTGTGCAATTAATACAAAAAAACATAAAAATTTCCGCCTGCATCCACTGAAATTGCGGGTGCAGGCGGAAATAAATGGCGTAAGAGAAGAAATGGGGCAAATGGAAGGAAGACTTGCAGGAATCGGAATGAGGAAATATGAAGTCAGAATTGCTTGATGGTTTTCATCACCTGGACGGCGATGTCCTTCGCCTCCATGATATGGCGTCGCAGCTCCGGGAAGGCGGCTCTGTCGCCGGAGAGGAGCATTTCATAGATGTTGTAGTGTTTTTCAAAAAACTCCCTCATATACCGGGGGCCGTAGTCCGTTAAAATATTAAAATTCATCATGGCGTAGTACATTTGGGTGCTGCCTTCCCAGGCGTTTGTGAGGAACAGATTGTCTGCAGCCCGTACAAGTGCACGGTGAAAGGAGATATCCAGATCGCAGAAATCGGCATCTTTGTCTCCCTGGGCACACTGAGACTCGATTTCACCCAGAATCCTAGCCAGATCCGGGTAGACAGAGCGGCCTTTTTCAAACAAAATCTCCAGGGCACGGTTTTCCAACAGCCACCGCACATCGTACAGATCCTGAATCTGCCGCTGTGTGAACTCCACCACCTCTCGGCGGCCGTTGGGATGGGTACGGATCAGCCCCTCACTGGACAGGATCTGCAAAGCTGTGCGTACGGAACTGCGGCTGGCGTCAAACTGTTTGGCCAGCTGTGCCTCGGCCAGTTTTTCGCCGGGGGCATATTTGGCCCGAATAATGTCTGTTCGCAGCCGGTTTGCAATTTTTGTGGGAGTATCCATATGCCCCTGCCGGGTGCTCAGACCACGGATTTCTATCTCCGAGCTGGTAATGGCATTTCGTTCCTTGACCATCGTTTGGATCCGATCCCGCAGCCAGCGGTTGGTGGACATATCCACTCCCATCTTTTCGCCTAAGCTGCAGACATAGTCGCCCAGAATTCCCTCTTCAAGGGGACGATTCATCCAAAAATCCTGAAGCATGGACGACCGGCCGGTATAGCTGAGCTGGGCCAGTGTGCGTTCCCAATCGGTAATGTCCTGCTGGCTCAGGGCTATGCCGCACCGGTTGCCAAGTCGGACAACCTCCTCCTGGGCTGCACGCATGGTGTCCATGGCGGTTTTGTTTTTCAAAAAGTCTCCATAGGTGAGCTGATAGACTGTGCTGGTCTGGTTAAATCCAACATTCACAAGGAGTTTTCTCCACATACACAGCAGAATGTCTTTGGAACGTTCATAAGGAATGTGGCACCGGGTAAAGAACGCCTCCAGGGCCTGCTGCTGCTCTGTCATGCCGCCGGACGGGACGCCGAAGCATACCTGGCCGATGTCGGTACAGGTGATGTTATGTCCATCCCGGTTGGTATCTGCGTGCACGACTGCGGCATGGATTACGTGTCCGGGGCCGAATGCCCGGATCAGCTCTTCCTCGCTGACCAATCCGTTCATCAGGGAAACGATGATGGTGTGTTTTTTTACCACCGGACCGAGAGACTGGATGACCTGCGGAAGATGGTAGGACTTGACTGCCAGCAGGATCAGATCCACCGGGGTTTCAGCCAGAGAGTCGTAAGTTCGGTAGTCAATCCGGACAGGCGTGTCGTTTACCACAATGGGGTTTCCCCAGTAGGCGTCCATATCCCGCACCACGCCGTACAAGGTGATTTCCGGCGCATTTTGTATGATGTGCGCCGCATACCCGGCGCCAATGGCGCCAAGTCCCACAATGGCCACAGATTGAATTTCCTTCATAACAACACCTCAGTCGCTTCGTTTCGCCGTAATTTACCCGGAGGACTCTTCTTGCTTTATGGTATACAATTTTTGGGTAAATGGCAAGAGACGATGTTGCTTTAACAAGAATCTGTGGAGAGTAAACACGGTGTCTGCACGCAATACAGAAAAAACCAGCGAGGCATGACGGTCCAATGGTCATGATTCCTGGCGGCTTGGCCTCTGGAGGATAGCAAATCTGACCGATTGTTTCTGGTCACGTCGGATGGAGGTCAGCATGCGGGCAACTGACGCCCGGTGTGATCGATGGTGTAGGGGTCGCAGAGGATCAGCTGGGAGATGGGGACAAAGGTGTACCCTTCCTGCAGCAGGGTCTGGAGAATGGAGGGCAAGGCCTCTGGAGTATGGAGGGCGGCGTTGTGGAAGAGGACGATGGATCCGGGCTGAACCTTGGAGGTCACCCGCTGAGTGATCTCTCCGGCGGATATGTCTTTCCAGTCCAGACTGTCCACGTCCCACTGGATAGGCTCCATATCAATAGAGCGGACAGCGGAGATGGATTTGTCGTCATAGTCTCCATAGGGCAGCCGCACCAGGGTGGGCCGTACGCCGGTCACTTCCTCGATTTTGTCGTTGCAGGCGTTCAGATCGGCTATAATCTCATCTACGGATAGCTGAGGGTAGTGAGCATGGGTATTGGAGTGGTTCATGATCTCATGACCTGCGTCCGCTAAGGCCTTCACAGACTCCGGGTATTTTTCCACCCAGTCTCCCACCACGAAGAAGGTGGCTTTCACCTGGTACTGCCCCAGAATATCAATGAGCTGTTGAGTATCTTCGTTGCCCCAGGCCGCATCAAAGCTGATGGACAACAGCTTTTGGTCCCGCTGTACGCAGTAAATGGGCAGTTGCCGGGTAGTGGCGGCGGCTCCCACGCTGGGAGGGTAGTAATTCGTCGCGGCCAGAAGCACCACGGCAGCCATGAGGCAGGCCAGCCAGGCCCCCCATTTCCTGTTCAGCAGAATGATTTTCGGTGAGCCTTTCCATAGATTCATAGCTGTGCTCCTTTCCAAAATGATGGATTCTGACAGGGTATTCCTATGCGTGTGGAGTGTGCGCCATGCTGGGATGAAAGGGACCGAATCTCCCGCTTGCCTTTTTTTCTGCCAGGATATATAATATCAACAGATTAACACCGGAGAAAAGAGGCGTTTTTTATGCAGAAAGCTGTTGTCACTGTGCAGGCACAGGAGGGATTGGCGAACCGTACTGCCACCCGTTTTATCCAGATTGCCAATGGATATAAAAGCCGCCTATCCATCTGCCAGCCGGGACGTACCATCAATGCCAAAAGCCTGTTGGGTGTTTTGTCCATGAAGCTGGGCACGGGAGCTGAAGTGGAGGTGACGGCGGACGGCCCGGATGAAGAGGAGGCCCTGGAGGCTCTGGTGGCCTTTCTGAAAACAGAGTGATAAACGAAAACAAAAATTCAGGTCCCGGAACCGGCTGATGCCGGCTCCGGGGCCTGAATTTGTATGGACACCGCCCCGGCCCGGCTGGAAGAGACCGAGCGCGGGACGGAAGGAGGCGGTCAGGGCTGAACCATATAGGGGTAGGTCACATCGGTGGAGGGGCAGAACTCCTCCTTCACTACATGGGCGCTGAGCCAACGAATCATATTCAAACTGCTGCCGGCCTTATCGTTGGTGCCGGAAGCCCGGGCACCGCCGAAGGGCTGCTGGCCCACCACGGCGCCGGTACATTTGTCGTTGATGTAGAAGTTGCCGGAGGCGTTGCGGAGAGCCCGCTCCATCCTGACAATGGCCTGGCGGTCCTGAGCAAAGATACAGCCGGACAGGGCGTAGGGGGAGGAATTGCAGATTTCCAGCGTTTCCTCCAGCTTGTCATCGTCGTAGACATAAATGGAGATGATGGGCCCGAAAATCTCTTCCACCATGGACTCGTAGTCCGGCGTCATGCAGCGGATGATGGTGGGCTGCACAAACCAGCCCTTGCTGTCATCACAGGTGCCGCCGGTGACAAATTGGCACAGGGGCGAAGCGGCCGCCCGGTCCAGAAAGCCCTTGCAGGTTTGGAAGGAGGACTTGTCAATCACGGCGCCCATAAAGGTGTCAAATTCCTGGACGTCTCCAACCTTCAGCTGGGCGGTGAGCTCCTTCAGACGGGGCTCCAGAGCAGGCCAGAGACTGGCGGGGATGTAGGCGCGGGAGCAGGCGGAGCACTTTTGGCCCTGGTACTCGAAGGCGCCCCGGACGATGGCGGCGGCCAGAGGCTCCAGATCGGCGCTGCTATGGGCAAAGAGGAAATCCTTACCGCCGGTTTCTCCCACCAGACGGGGGTAGTTGGTGTAGGAGGCGATGTTCTCACCCACCTGACGCCACACGCTCTGGAACACACCGGTGGAACCGGTGAAGTGGAAGCCGGCCATCTTGGGATGGCTGACCACATACTGGGACATGTCCCGTCCGGAGCAGGGGACAAAGTTGATAACCCCGGCGGGCAGACCGCACTGCTGCAGCAGCTTCATGTAATAATAGTTGGACAGCACGGCGGTGCTGGAGGGTTTCCACAGGGCCACGTTGCCCACAATCACGGGGGCGGTGGGCAGGTTGCCGCCGATGGAGGTAAAGTTGAAGGGAGAGATGGCGCAGATAAAACCGTCCAGGGGCCGGTAGTCCTGGCGGTTCCACATGCCGGAGGCGCTGGCGGGCTGATCCTTGAAGATCTCCTGGGCGCTCCACACGCCGAAACGAAGAAAATCAGCCAGCTCGGCAATATCGATTTCCGCCTGGTAGGCGGTTTTGGACTGGCCCAGCATGGTGGAAGCGGTCAAAACTTTACGATAAGGGCCGGAGAGCATCTGGGCTACCTTGAGAAAGAGACCGGCACGATGCTCCCAAGGGGTCGCCTCCCATGCATCTTTCGCCGCAAGAGCGGAATCAATGGCCATGCGAAGTTCCTTCTCACCGGCCATGCAGCACTGGGCGATGACGTGGCCGTGATCGTGGGGCATGGTGACGGAGATGGTTTTCTCTGTCCAAACCTCCTGGCCGTTAATGATGAGGGGTATTTTTACCACCTGGGCGACCTGTTTTTTCAGCTCTTCCTGCAGCTGGGCTCGTTCAGGGCTGCCGGGGAGATAGCTGCGGATGGCGTCATTCTCGGGCCGGGACAGGTTGTAGATCGCATTCGACATGGGGATGCAGTCCTTTCTCAAAAATATGGATTGCCGCTGGGAGAGGGGTGTCCCAGCGGCACCGGGAGAGAGGGGAATCTCTCTGGATGCCTGAATTGTAGCACAGCGGGTGGAAAACCTGCTTTTCCAAATCTCGGCTCTTCCTTGACAGATTTCCGGAAAGGACATGCAAAATGAATTTTCAGAAGAAGAAAAAGAGAGGCGGGCAAGAAAAAAACCTTGCACTTTATCCTGCAAGAGGATATACTGTAAACGTCGGGTTTTGCCTGGGCTGATCTGTATTTCTGAGGGGGAATATAGGAAAAAACAGCCAAAAAACCGAAAAAAGTCAAAATAAATGGATCATTTTCCTGCTTTGCTTGAGATGGTGGGGAGCTGGGGCAAGGCGAGGCGGCGGCGCCGGATCCTGCACACGCTGGAAAATACAGGAACTATGTTGCAAGTGCAACGTAAAAATGCTGCATGTACATGGCGCAACCGGGACGGGTGGAAATCAGCCTGGATGATCAGAGGGGGATTGCTGGAACTATGATGGAAAGGGTGTTGGCCTGATGACACAGCTGACCTTCCGTGTCCTGGAACCGCCAATGGACACTGACGGGCATTCTCATTCCCACGGACATATTCTGCTTCCACTGACGAAGGAACTGAGCTTGACATACAAGGGGGTACACTACCATGTAACGGCGGGAGATGTGTGTTTTGTGCCGCCCCGCTGCTTTCACCATTGTTACTGCCCCACCGAGGTGGTGACCATGAATGTGCCCTCCCATATGATCAGTACCAGCGATCTGTCGGTGCTGGAGAGCCGGATCGTATTTCCGGTGGGGGAGGAGCTGCAGCCGCTGATTCAGCTGATCAAGTCGGAGGTGCGCCGGGGGCCGGACTCCAGCTCCCTGTGCTATCTGTTTTACTTCCTTTACTGCAAGCTGATTGAGAACAACGAAAGCCCCAGCCTGCGGTACATCCGGGAGCATTACAACCAGAACGTGTCCATTGAGATGCTGGCCCAGCGGGAAAACTACACCCCCGCCTATTTTACCGAATGGTTCAAACAGAAGACGGGCTATACGCCTACGGTGTATCTCCGCCGCTTTCGGGTGGAGAAGGCCAAGGAACTGATGCTCAACGGACAGTACTCCCTGCTGGATATTGCTTTGCAGGTGGGGTACAACAGCCATTCCTCCTTTACCCGGGCGTTTAAGGAGACCACCGGCCGTACGCCTCAGGAGTACCGGAGCGAGATGATGCGGCAGAACTGAGCGGGTAAATTTGGTTATATTGGGTGTAGGAAATTGCTTGACAACAAGATATAGGTGTGATAGAGTGAAACCACGGAATCATACGACTGACGGAGTAATGTGGAATTGACCACGTGGAGTATGATGTAACATCCGGCCGACCGTCTGGGCAACAGAATGCCCGGACTGTCGGCCTTTTTTGCGCCCAAAATCTGGGGGAACAGGAGGTTGCATGATTCAGGGATATATCCATTCCATTGAGTCCATGGGGCTGGTGGACGGCCCCGGGATCCGTTCGGTGGTGTTTTTCCAGGGGTGCCGCCTGCGCTGCCTTTACTGCCACAATCCGGATACCTGGGAGATGAAAGGCGAGAAGGCAAAGCTTATGACCCCACGGCAGCTGGTGGATCGCCTGCTGCGGTTTCGCCCCTATTACGGGCAGGAGGGCGGCGTTACCTTTTCCGGCGGAGAGCCTCTGATGCAGCCGGAATTTCTGGCCGAGTGCCTGGCCATGTGCCGGGAAGAAGGGCTGCATACCTGCCTGGATACCGCCGGCTGCGGGCTGGGGGACTATGAGCAGCTGCTGAAGCTCACCGATCTGGTGCTGCTGGACCTTAAGCACTACACCCCGGAGGGATACCGGCAGATCACAGGGCAGCCCATGGAGGAGTTCAACACCTTTCTGCGTACCGCCCAGGAGTTGGGAACACCCCTGTGGCTGCGCCACGTGGTGGTTCCCGGCTTGACAGACGGCCAGGCCCATCTGGCCGGTCTGTCCGATTATATCGCGGGACTGAAGAATGTGCAGCGGGTGGAGCTGCTGCCCTATCACACCCTTGGCGTCCACAAGTACCGGGTAATGGGAATCCCCTATCCTCTGGAGGGGACGCCCCCTATGGAAAAGGAGCGGCTGGAGGACTGGAACCGCCGCATCAACGAGAGAGTCGCACACAGCGGGCCGGAGGGATGAGTCGTCCCCGAAAGGCCCATGAGAGAAAGATATGGAGGTATGAACTATGAGCATTGATCCGAACTGCACCGCATGGAAGGGCTTCCGCACCGGCGAGTGGAGGCACCTGATCAACGTAAGAAACTTCCTGCAGAAGAACTACACCCCCTACACCGGAGACGAGAGCTTCCTGGCCCCCATCTCTCCCAAGACGGAAAAGGTCTGGGCGAAAGTGAAGGACCTGATTGTAGAGGAGATTCAAAAGGGAATCATTGATGTGGAGACCCATACCATCTCCGGCATCGACAACTTCGGCCCCGGCTACATCGACCGGGACAACGAGGTGATTGTGGGCCTGCAGACCGACGCTCCTCTGAAGCGGATCGTCAATTTGTACGGCGGCATGCGGATGGCGGAGTCCGCCCTGGAGCAGTATGGCTATCAGCTGGATCCGGAGATTGAGCGCCACTTCTCCATGTACCGCAAGACCCACAACGAGGGCGTGTTTGACGCTTATCCCAAGCGTACCCGCCTGGCCCGCCACGCCGGTCTGCTCACCGGCCTGCCCGACGCCTACGGCCGTGGCCGCATCGTGGGCGACTATCGCCGGGTGCCCCTGTACGGCACCGACTTCCTGATTGAGGAGAAGAAGAAAGATCTGGACGAGCTGGACGGCCCCATGACCGACGAGCTGATCCGCCTGCGGGAGGAGGTTCAGATGCAGATCCGCGCCCTGGAGGAAATGGCCTCCATGGCGGAAAAGTACGGCTGCGATGTGCGCCGCCCGGCGGAGAACGCCAGAGAGGCGGTGCAGAACCTGTACCTGGCCTATCTGGCCGGCGTGAAGGAAAACAACGGCGCGGCCACCTCTCTGGGCCGTACCGCCACCTTCCTGGATATCTATATCCAGCGTGACCTGGATGCCGGCCTGCTCACCGAGGAGGAGGCCCAAGAGCTGATCGACCAGTTCATCATGAAACTGCGCCTGGTGCGGCACCTGCGTACCCCGGAGTATAACGAGCTGTTCGGCGGCGACCCCACCTGGATCAC
>CALXDY010000019.1 GCA_944387225.1 uncultured Oscillospiraceae bacterium
TTTCATTATAGCATAAAGTCCTGGGTTTGGAATACTGCAATCCATTGCCGCCCATAAGACACTATGCTATGATAAGGGATACTTACCACAGCCAACCAAACCGGACATCATAAACAGAATGGAGAACGACATGAAAGAAGTAGATCCACAAAGCACCTCCCGGGCGCTGGCCTTTGAACTCTGGATGAAGGCGCCCATGCCCATGGTGACCTTGATGAAGGCCCTGGATGTTACGGCGCTGGTGCGTCTGAGCCGGAAACGGAATTATAAATTCAATATGCTCCTGTGCTGGTGCATCGGAAAGGCGGCGGCGGAGATGAAGGACTTCTACCTGCTGCCGGTGGGTGACAAGCTCATGCAGTACGACCGTCTGGCCGTCAATACGGTGGTGGCCACCCGGGACGGCGGCATCGCCACCTGCGACATTCCCGTCTCCTCCGATTTTGAGCAATTCAATCAAGACTACTTAAGGCTCACCGGGCAGGTCAGGGAGAGCGGGGAAAGCTATGAGCTGGGCGAGGAGTACATGGTCATTGGCACCTCCGCCCTGGCGGGGTACGAGATTGACGGCGCGGTGAACATCTACGCCGGGTGCTACAACAATCCATTCCTCATCTGGGGCA
This sequence comes from uncultured Oscillospiraceae bacterium, assembly GCA_944387225.1. Lineage (GTDB taxonomy): Bacteria > Bacillota > Clostridia > Oscillospirales > Oscillospiraceae > Lawsonibacter. Next base: position 624 of record CALXDY010000019.1, read on the forward strand.
GGTACCGGAAAAAGTGGCTGCGGGCCACCCTGCCGGTATCCTTTCAGTTCCACCACACCCAGCTGGACGGCATCCCGGCGGCGGAGTTTCTGGAGCGGCTGCAGCGGGAAATCCAAAAACTTTGAAAATTTCTCTTGACTTTGACGCTCCGTCAACTGCTACCCTGTTCCCAAGGAGGGATGCTTATGGAGTATTCCATTCAGGAGTTGTCGCGCCTGTCCGGGGTGACCACCCGTACCCTGCGCTGGTACGACCAGATCGGCCTGCTGAAGCCCAGCCGGGTGGCGGAGAGCGGCTACCGCTACTACGGCGGGGCGGAGGTGGACCGGCTGCAGGACATTCTCTATTACCGGGCTCTCGGGGTGGAGCTGGCCCAGATCAAGGAATGTCTGGACGATCCCTCCTTTGACCGTCTGGCTGCCCTGCGAAACCACCTGGCCGCATTGGAGGCAAAACGGGAGCGGCTGGAACAGCTCATCCGGTCGGTGAAAGACACAATCGGAGCGGAAGAAAGGAACGAGATCATGAGCGATGAGCAGAAATTTGAGGCATTCAAGCAGCGCACAGTGACCCACAATGAGGAAGTTTACGGAGCGGAGATCCGGGCCAAGTACGGCGACCAAGAGGTGGATGAGGCCAACGCTACGGTGATGAACCTGACCCAGACGCAGTACCAGGAGTGGACAGATCTGGGTCGGAAGATCCAGGGGCGGCTGGAGGCCGCCGTCCGGGCGGGGCTGTCCCCGGAGAGTGAGGAGGGCAAGGAGATCACCGCCCTCCACCGCCGGTGGCTCACCATCACCGGAAATCAGTACGACCCGGCCAGACACCGGGGAATTGCGGAGCTCTATGTGATGGACGAGCGGTTCACCGCCTACTACGACAAGCAGGTGCCCGGCTGCGCCCGCTTCCTGCGGGATGCAGTCGTCCACTGGGTAAAATGAAACACAGGAGAGGCCCCCGGCTTTCGCCGGGGGCCTCTCTTACTCAGCCGCTATGTCCCGTTTTTTGAGATACCGAATGGAGAGCAGTGTAAATAGAACAAGATAAGCCAGAACAGAGAGCGCAAAGGGCAGCGGATTCAGTTCCATCTTAGGGTTGTTGGCCCGCATCCCGATGCACAGGAGGGAATAGGGGAAGGCGTAACCAAACCCCTGGGCCGTGGCCATCAGCCCCACAATACCCCCTATCAGGCCAAAGGCCACCGGCGGGGAAAAGGCTCGGATAATCAGGCTGAAATAGAGCTGCACCGCGCACACCGACACGCCGCCGACGGCCCCGCACGCCAGCCATCCGAAAAGTTCCGGCGGGATGGGGCCGGTGAGGCCCACAAGTTTCCCGCTGAGGACGAACAGTACCCCGATCCACACCTGGGAGAGCAGGGACATGGCCGCGGCCCAAATCAGTTTGGCCAGGTACAGATCCCCCACCGACACCGGTGCGGTGAGAAAACTGTTCCAGTTGTGGTCCGTGTGCTCCAACCGCCACTGCCAGGCGCAGAACACCCCCAGCAATGCCGGAAGAAAGAACATAGAGGAGAATAGCGTGTGCTGGCTCCACAGGCTATACCACTCGCTCTGCAACAGTCCCAAATTCCCCAGATAGTTCATAGTGCCCAGGATGGCGGGAAAGACGGGCAGCACCACAAAGGCCAGCCACACTGGCGCCCGGTGGAACTTAATCAGTTCCGCCTTCAGACAACGCAGCAGCATCCCTCACACCTCCTTTCGCACGAACAGCGCCCGGCCCACCAGTAGGAACAGCGCCGCCCACAGGCACAGCAGCACCAGATCGGTGGACGCCGGCCACTTCCAGTAGAACCAGGTAAATCGGGTGTCCGGGTCCCAGTTCATCCCCACCAGGCTCAGCAGGCCGTAGTAGCCCCAGGGAACGCACCGGGTCAGGGCCGGTGGGAACAGCAGGGACAAGATCCCGAGGAAACTGCCGGAGATCCCACATACCAGGGCCGCCGCCTGGTTTTGAAAGCGCAGGGACAATCCCTGCTGCATGGCGTAGACCATCATGGACACCGCCCAGGAGATCAGGGTAAAAAGCCCGAACCGCTCCCAGGGGACCTCCCCCGGGAACTGCCACAGGATGCCCACTCCCATGAAGAGCGCCCACCGGACGATGAGAAGGACAGCCAGCACCAGAGCGCCCCAGGTCAGTTTGGCACCGTAAAGCCGCCCTGGTGTCGCCATGGTCTCCAGCAGTTTGAGCGTCGTTCCTTTATGCTCCAACTCGCAGTTACGGCTGGCAATGGTAGCCACGCTGATGGGCAGGATGATGGCGTCCACCATAGCCAGGTCGTAGAGCATCAGCATCCAGCCCTGGATCAGATCCTCGGCGTCCTGGCGGAGAAAGGAGGAGACGATCCACAGCAACTCCGCCGCCAATACAGCGGCGCACACCAGCAGGATCTTCCGCCGGCGGCACTTGAAAAACTCCAGTTTCAACAGTTTCACAGGCTCGCCGCCTTTCCCGTCAGTTCCAGGAAAATGTCCTCCAGGCTCCTCTGCCGCTCCTCCAGGCGGATGACGCCCAAGCGGCGCTCTGCCAGCAGCCGGGTGAGCTGGGCGGTCAGTTCGTCGGTGAGGATAGGGAGAATCAGGTATCCTTCTTCCTCCCGGCAGGACACGGACTTTTCCTGGAGAATGGCCCGTGCCACGGGGTTGTTGGTGGTCCGCAGGGCCAGATGGTGGCGGCTGCGGCCATGAAGGGCCTCCAGAGTGTCCTGAAACACCAATTCCCCCTCCCGGATGATGGCCACATGGTCGGCCATCTGGTCGATCTCGCCCAAAAGGTGGCTGGACACCACCAC
>CALXDY010000020.1 GCA_944387225.1 uncultured Oscillospiraceae bacterium
TCTCCATCAAGGACACCCGCGGCATCATCGACGCCATCCTGGACGGCTCCATCCTCAAGGCCGAGACCAAGACCATCCCCTACTTCAACCTGGCTGTTCCCACCGAGCTGCCCGGCGTGGATACCAACATCCTGGATCCCCGCAATACTTACGCCGATCCCACCGAGTGGGACACCAAGGCCAAGGATCTGGCTTCCCGCTTCGTGAAGAACTTCGCCAAGTACACCACCAACGATGCCGGTAAGGCTCTGGTGGCTGCCGGCCCAAAGGCCGAGTAACCTACTTTCTTGAAAAGAAAGTAGGCAAAGAATTTTGGCGGAAAGCTGACGCTTTCCTTCGGCTCCGCCTGAAGTTCAGCTTGTAACGTAAAATGTCCCACGCAAGAAAGTCCTTGCTTTCTTGCGTGGGATTCTTTTGTCCGGTTAGCAGCCTGTTCCCTTTCTCAGGGGCGCTTGGGCGGGGGTTTTTGATTGCATCGCCCCAGTCTTTTCGTAGGGGACGATGTCCTCATCGTCCCGCAGCGGTAGATTCTCTTTCGTGCTGTGATGTGGAATTCAATCCAAACCGTAGGCGGCGCGGGCGAAACGCAGTTTCGCAGAAAGTTCTTTGCTTCCTTTCTTTCAAGAAAGGAGGTTCCGCCTGCGGGCGGAGTTCCTTTTGAACGGGCAAAAGGAACCAAAACCCGCCGGGGGTCCGCGGGGAGCAGATGGACTGGGCCTTTGGCCCAGGTCCATATCCCCGCTCTCCCCCCGGTCCCCCACGGGCGGTTGAACAAGCCTGTACCGGGGCTTATCCAAGGACTCTTCCGCAAATTCCCCCGGCGGGGCGGCTCCGCTGTGTGGTCCGGCCCTTCTCCCGCCCGCGCTTCCCAGGCGCTCCCTTTTCTGTCCCCTTTGCTCTGCCTTTCTACAGCAAAAATCCGCCGGGCTGCTTCCTTTATGAATATTTCTGCCATCAAAAGGAAGAAGCGCAGGCAGCGCCGGTTTGTGCAAGGGGGGAAAAATTACGGGGGATTTTCTTTCGTGCTGGGGTGGGGAATCAAATCTTACTTCCAGGCGGAGCGAGGCGAAACGGAGTTTCGCACAAAATTCTTTGCCTACTTTCTTTTAAGAAAGTAGAGGGAGAGGAGGGCGCAGGCGGTGCCGATGACCATACCGGCCAGCACGTCGCTGGGGTAGTGGACGCCCACGTAAAGCCGGGACAGGCCCATACACACCGCCTGGATGACGGCGATCCACTTTACCGCCCGATTGTTGGAGGTACCCGCCCAGGCGATACCGGCGGCGAAGGCGGCGGTGGTGTGTCCGGACGGGAAGGAATTGGGATCCGCCGAGGTCAGCAGCGGGACAAGCCCCTCCACCACCGTGTAGGGCCGGGGCCGCAAAAACAGGTTTTTCAGCACCAGGTTGGTGCACACCAGGCCCAGAAGCATGGCGATGGCGGAGGCCACCCCCAGCCGCCGGGTGGATTTCCGGCACAGGAGGAGCACCGTCAGGACGATCCACACTGCCCCCGCGTTGCCCAGGGAGGTAAATACCTCCACCAGGGGATTGAGCCAGTCCTGCCGCACCCACTGCTGAATCCACAGCAGGGCGGTCTCGTCCATTTGCTGCAGCCACATTGGCATAAGCTTCCACTCCTTCTTTTCTTGACCGTTGTCGATTTCATGGGCTATAATAAACGTACAGACGATTATACGCGATTTCCGCCTGCCGCGCAAGGGCGGTCGGTGTTTTTCCCGCAGTAGGAGGCCCGCTTTGAAACAGTTGATCTGCCTGTCTCAGGAGGCGTGGAGCGATTCCCCCGGCCGCACCCAGCAGCTCATTACCCGGGTCAAGCCCCCTGAAATTCTATATTTTTCCCCGGCCCAGAGCCGGCATGACGCCGCCTTTCGGGGCAAGGGCCGGAAGGTAAAGCCCAACATCACCGTATACACTCTCCCACCCCTCCTCTTCCCTCTGGAAGAGCGCCTGGGCCGTCTGTTCCACCTGGATCAGAACCGGCTCAGCCGGTTCATCGGTGAAAAGATGGCCCAGCACCGGTTCCAAAGCCCCCTGCTTTGGACCACCCATCCCGCCCAGGTCCACCTGCTGGACCGGCTGGACTATCACGGCCTGGTATACGACTGCCAGCAGGAATGGACGGACGTGCCCCCCCAGTGGGAGGGCGCTCTGGCCGCGGCTTCCGATGTGGTGTTTGCCGCCTCCGCTCCCCTGGCAGAGCGGCTGTCCCCCTGCAGCGGGAACATCGTCCTGCTGCCCAACGGCGCGGCCTATCCCCTGTTCGCCAAGGCGGCCCGGTCAGAGCGGCCTGACCCCAACCGCCGGCCTGTGCTGGCCTGGGTCGGCACCATCCACAGCGATCTGGATCTCTCCCCCCTGGTGTACGCCGCCCGCTCCATGCCCCAGTGGGACTTCCTGCTGCTGGGCCGGCGGGAGCGCAACCCCTACCTCCGGCGCCTGGCCCGGCTGCCCAACGTAAAGCTCCTGGGCCGGGTGCCTCAGATGGAGCTGCCCGACTACCTCAGCCGCTGCCAGGTGCTGCTCAACTTCCTCCGGCTGGACGATGAGGACGGCGACGCCATCCCCATGCGGCTGTACGAATACCTGTCCACCGGCCTGCCCATCGTGTCCATGGTGTGGCCCGACCAGGTGGAGCCCTTCCCCGACGTGGTTTACAGCGCCCACACGGCGGAGGAATTTCTCACCCTGTGCGCCCACGCCATGGAGGAGGATCCCTCCTTCGTCCGCGCCCGGCGCCAATCCCACGGCCAGGCCGCTTCCTGGGCCAACCGGGGGGAGGCGGTCTCCCGCATTCTCACCACCGCAGGCCTGTTTTGACCGCCGCTATCCCCACCCCATCCAAAGTTCCCCCCCATTCCACCCGGTCTTCCTTGTATAAGGTCACAAAAATACACTCCCCCCTTGCATATTCTGTTTTTTTTCGATAGAATAGGGTGTAAATTGTTTGAAGGGAGAGGTCTGGGTCATGGGCACTGCATGGGAGTGGCTGACCGGCGAGCATCGCTGTGTTCTGGTGCGCCCCTTCGCGTCCAAATACCCCTAACCTGTCCACTAGGCTATCTGCGCCCGCAGATAGCCTGAATTTTTTCCATTTTGGGAAGGAGAATGGTTTATGAAGAAAGTTGCCGTCATCATGGGCTCCGATTCCGATTGGGCCGTGGTCAAGGGCGCCTGCGCCCAGCTGAAGGAATTCGGCATCCCCTTTGAGGCCCATATTCTCAGCGCCCACCGCACTCCTGAGAAGGCTGCCGCCTTTGCCAAGAGCGCCCGGGCCAACGGCTTCGGCGTGCTGATCTGCGCCGCGGGCATGGCCGCTCACCTGGCCGGCGCCTTTGCCGGCAACTCCACCCTGCCCGTCATCGGCATTCCCATGAAGGGCGGCGCCATGGACGGTCTGGACGCCCTGCTGGCCACCGTTCAGATGCCCAGCGGCATCCCCGTGGCCACTGTGGCCCTCAACGGCGCCAAGAACGCCGCCGTGCTGGCCGCCCAGATCCTGGCCGTGTCCGACGACGAGCTGGCCGCCAAGCTGGACGCCGCCCGCGTCACCATGGCCCAGCAGATTGCCGAGAAGGAAGCCAAGCTGCAGGCTGAGCTGTAAGATCCCATCCACGGACAATTCGATTTTACTTATATTCATATAAAGAGGAAAGGAAGTCATTTACCATGAACAAGATGGAGCAGATGTATGAGGGCAAGGCCAAGAAGGTTTTTGCCACTGAGGACCCCAACCTGGTTATCGTGTCCTACAAGGACGACGCCACCGCTTTTGACGGCCTGAAGAAGGGCACCATCATGGGCAAGGGCGCCATCAACAACCAGATGACCAACTTCCTGATGCAGCAGCTGGAGAAGGCCGGCGTGCCCACCCACTTTGTGGAGGAGCTGAATGAGCGGGAGACCGTGGTCAAGAAGGTCACCATCGTGCCTCTGGAGGTCATCATCCGCAACATCTCCGCCGGCTCCTTTGCCAAGCGTTACGGCGTGGAGGAGGGCATCGTGTTCGACGCCCCCACCGTGGAGTTCTCCTACAAGAACGACGACCTGCACGATCCCCTGATCAACGACTACCACGCTGTGGCTCTGAAGCTGGCCACCTGGGACGAGATCGAGCAGATCAAGAAGTACGCCTTCCAGGTCAACGACTTCCTGAAGAAGACCCTGGCCGAGTGCGGCGTGACCCTGGTGGACTTCAAGCTGGAGTTCGGCAAGACCGCCGACGGCACCATCGTGCTGGCCGATGAGATCTCCCCCGACACCTGCCGTTTCTGGGACTCCAAGACCGGCGAGAAGCTGGACAAGGACCGTTTCCGCCGGGATCTGGGCAACGTGGAGGGCGCTTATCAGGAGATGAGCCGCCGTCTCATGGGGAAGTAAGCATCTGATTCCGGGCGAGCCCCCGGCCCACCGGGGGCTCGCTTCTGTTTTTCCCACTGTACGAAATCTATTCTTAGGAGGGCCAACATCAACATGGGAGGCTTTTTTGGCGCCGTGTCACGTGAGGACGTGACGCTGGACATTTTCTTTGGAGTGGATTACCACTCCCACCTGGGCACCCGCCGGGGCGGCATGCTCATCCACGATGAGAAGGACGGCTTCCAGCGTCAGATCCACTCCATCGAAAACACCCCCTTCCGGACCAAGTTCGAGAAGGATCTCACCGATTTTCACGGCAACAGCGGCATCGGCTGCATCAGCGACACCGATCCCCAGCCCCTGCTGGTGCGCTCCCATCTGGGCCTGTACGCCATCACCACCGTGGGCATTATCAACAACGCCGACGAGCTGGTGCAGCAGTATTTCTCCGACCACGGCCATCAGTTCATGGCCATGAGCTCCGGCAAGGTCAACGCCACCGAGCTGACCGCCGCCCTCATCAACCAGAAGGACGACCTGGTATCCGGTATCCTCCACGCCCAGGAGGAGATCAAGGGCTCCCTCACCCTGCTGATTCTCACGGAAAAGGGTGAGATCATCGCCGCCCGGGACCGGATGGGCCGCCTGCCTGTACTGGTAGGCTGGAAGGAAGGGGCCCACTGCGTCTCCTTCGAGTCCTTCGCCTACCACAAGCTGGGCTACCACAACGCCTATGAGCTGGGCCCCCGTGAGATCGTCCGCATCACCGCCGACGGGTACGAGACCCTGTCCCCCGCCGGCAAGGAGATGAAGATCTGCGCCTTCCTTTGGACCTACTACGGCTACCCCAACTCCAACTACGAGGGGATTAACGTGGAGGTCATGCGCTACCGCAACGGCGAGATCATGGCCCGGGACGAGATTGCCCGGGGCCAGATGCCCAAGGTGGACTACGTGGCCGGTGTGCCCGACTCCGGCGTGCCCCACGCCATCGGCTACGCCAACCGCAGCGGCAAGTTCTTCGCCCGTCCCTTCGTCAAGTATACCCCCACCTGGCCCCGTTCCTTCATGCCCACCAACCAGAACGTCCGCAACCAGGTGGCCAAGATGAAGCAGATCCCCGTCCCCGAGCTCATCGAGGGCAAGAAGCTGCTGTTCGTGGACGACTCCATCGTCCGGGGCACCCAGCTGCAGGAGACGGTGGACTTCCTCTACGAGTCCGGCGCGGAAGAGGTGCATATGCGCTCTGCCTGTCCCCCCATTATGTACAGCTGCAAATACCTGAACTTCTCCCGGGGCAACTCCGACATGGATCTGCTGGCCCGGCGCACCGTTCAGGAGCTGGAGGGGGACGAGGGCCAGCAGCACCTGGAGGAATACGCCGACGTGCATACCGAGCGGGGCCAGTGCCTGCTGAAGACCATCTGTGAAAAGTTCGGCTTCAGCTCCCTGGGCTACCAGTCCCTGGACGGTCTGCTGGAGGCCATCGGCCTGGATCGGGACAAGGTGTGCACCTACTGCTGGAACGGCAAAGAGTAATCAGCGGCGGGGCGGCCCTCCGGGCCCCCTCTCCCCTTTCTCATTAACTGTATTTGGAGGTTTTAGCGATGAAAAACTCCCATTCTGAGTCTTACGCCGCCGCCGGTGTGGACGTCACCGCCGGTTACGAGGCGGTAGAGCGGATCAAGCCCATGGTGGAATCCACCTACATCCCCGGCGTGATGGGCACCCTGGGCGGCTTCGGCGGCATGTTTGCCCCCGATGTGGCCGGGATGAAGAAGCCGGTGCTGGTCTCCGGCACCGACGGCGTGGGCACCAAGCTCCGCCTGGCCCAGCTGATGAACAAGCATGACACCATCGGCATCGACTGCGTGGCCATGTGCGTCAACGACATCATCTGCGGCGGCGCCGCTCCCCTGTTCTTCCTGGACTACATCGCCTGCGGCAAGAACGATCCCGTCCGCATCGCAGAGATCGTCTCAGGCATCACCGAGGGCTGCCGCCAGTCCGAGTGCGCCCTGGTGGGCGGCGAGACGGCGGAGCATCCCGGCCTGATGCCCGATGAGGACTACGACGTGGCCGGCTTCTCCGTGGGCATTGTGGACGAGG
>CALXDY010000021.1 GCA_944387225.1 uncultured Oscillospiraceae bacterium
TACTTTTACTCATGAAGGATCTGGTCTCCTCTCATACAGTTGTTGTGTGGTAACTCAACTATAACCGATGAGACCTTATCCTTCATCTTTTTTACTTCTTCTGTCCAATATGTATTGTACTCCTACAAAAATTTTAACGACTGTGCGCTCATCCCCTTGACGGGCCGGCTGCGTTCTGCTATACTCACAGGTGCGTCGCGGGACGCTTCGTTTGGTACATTATCGCGAACAAGTGTATACTTGTTCGCGATTTTTTTATGTGCGAGGAGATGAACAACGATGAAACCCTGTCTTGCTGCCCCGTCCCCCTTTCTCAGCGGACCCATTCTGTCCCCCTTGATCCGGTTTGCCCTGCCGCTGATGCTGTCCCAGCTGCTCCAGGCTTTGTATGGGGGCGTGGATCTGGCGGTGGTAGGTCATTTTTCCACCACGGAAAGCGTCTCGGCAGTGGCTACCGGCAGCCAGGTGATGCAGACGGTCACAGCCATTGTCACCGGGCTGACCATGGGCGTCACCGTACTGCTGGGCAAGGCGGTGGGAGCCCGGGACGAGGCCTCCGCCGGCAGCCTTGTGGCCGGACAGATCAAGCTGTTCTCCCTGCTGGCGGTGGTGCTGACGGCGGTCATGCTCCTTTTGGCTCCTCAGGCGGCGCGGTGGATGAATGTGCCGGAGGGCGCGGTGGGAGAGGCGGTGGATTACATCCGCATCTGCTCGGCGGGGATGGTGTTCATCACTGCCTATAACGGAATCAGCGGAATTTTCCGAGGCCTGGGCAACTCCCGCTCCCCCTTCCTGTTCGTGCTGGTGGCGTGCCTGGTCAATGTGGTGCTGGATCTGGTGCTTGTGGGTCTGGTGGGGATGGGGGCCGCCGGGGCGGCCCTGGCCACGGTGATTGCCCAGGCGTCCAGCGTGGTCTTTTCGCTGGCCTACATGGCCCGGCGGCCCTTCCCCTTCCGGCTGGACAGGGCCAGCTTCCGCGGGAACCAGTCTGCCGGAAAGATCCTCCGTGTGGGCGGTCCCATCGCCCTGCAGGACTTTCTGGTCAACATTTCCTTCCTCATGATTACCAGCATTGTCAACGCCCTGGGGCTGGTGGCCTCGGCGGGAGTGGGGATTTCGGAAAAGCTGTATGTGTTCCTCTCCATCATTCCGATGGCTTTTATGTCCGCCCTGTCCGCTTTCGTGGCTCAGAATATGGGGGCGGAGCAGCCCCGCCGGGCCCTTCGTGCCTTGTACCTGGCCCAGGGGATCGCGTTTGCCTTCGGCATGGTGATGTTTTACATGACCTTTTGCCAGGGGGCGGTGCTGGCCTCCCTCTTCGACCGGGACCCCCAGGTGGTGGAGGCCACGGCGGTGTACCTGCGGGGGATTTCCTGGGAATATCTGATGATTCCGCTGACCTACTGCTTTTTGGGCTACTTCAACGGGAGAGAGCGGACCAATTTTGTCATGCTCCAGGGAATTCTGTCTGTATTCCTGGTTCGTGTGCCCCTGTCCTATTTTCTCAGTCGCCTGCCCGATACCGGGCTGGCGCTGGTCAGCCTGGCGGTGCCTATTTCCGGACTGGTGAATCTGCTGCTGTGCCTGGGCTACTTCTTATGGCTGTCCCGGCTGGACAGGCGGAGAGCCGAAGCGGCGTGACCGGTGGGGAAAAAACGGTCCCTCCCTCCGTTCCCCTTGACACGACCGCGTACCTGTGATACCATACCCCCACCAGATAAGGGAGTAGTCGGCGCGTATTTGGCGCAGCATGGTCAACATACTGGGGCATGGGGCCCCTGGCTTTGCTTGTCATGACGAGACTGATCTGTGCGGTTTGCCGCGCGGATCGGTCTCTTTTTTTGTCGCTGCTCCACAGGAGGTTGTTGTTAATGGGATACATAGAGCTGTTGATCGTAGCCGTAGGCCTGTCCATGGACGCCTTTGCGGTATCGGTGTGTAAGGGCCTGGCCACCAGGCGGGTCACCCTGGGCCACGCAGCTACAGCGGGACTTTGGTTCGGTGGGTTTCAGGCCCTGATGCCCCTGCTGGGCTGGCTGGTGGGGGTGCGGTTTCAGACCTTCATCACCTCCCTGGACCACTGGATTGCCTTTGTGCTGCTGGGGCTGCTGGGCGCCAACATGATCCGGGAGTCCCGGGGGGACGAGGATGAGGAGGTTGAGGCCTCCTTCTCGCCCAAGGCCATGTTCCCCATGGCCCTTGCCACCAGCATTGACGCCCTCACCGTGGGGATCACCTTCGCCTTTCTCCAGGTGGACAATATCTTCCTGGCGGTGTCTATGATCGGCGTAGTTACCTTCCTGTTCTCCGCCGTGGGAGTGAAAGCAGGCGCCGTGGTGGGTCAGCGGGGAAAGTCCCGGGCGGAGCTGCTGGGCGGACTGGTACTGGTTCTGATGGGGGTAAAGATCCTGCTGGAGCATCTGGGCGTTTTGGGGTAATAGTCGCCCCGCTGTCCGCATATGGTTGGACAGAGAAAGGGGTTGGACGCCTATGGCATACGAGGATGGCCGACTGATGTCGACGGCAGGGCATCAGATTGTACTGGATGGACGGCAGACGCTCACGGTCTCCGGCGTGGAGGAAGTGGAGAGCTTTGACGAAAACACCATTGTCATGATCACCGTCAAGGGCACGCTGGTGGTGCGGGGAGAGGGGCTGCACATCGAGAAGCTGTCCCTGGACGGCGGGGATCTGCGGGTGGAAGGAAGCGTGGACTCCCTGTCCTATGAGGATGAGGGCCGGGAACGGGGCGGACTGTTCGCCCGGCTGCTGGGCGGATGAGGGTGGATATCGCCGCCCAGGTAACGGCGGTTTGGCAGGCGGCTGCCCTGGGTGCGGCGGCGGGGGTGTTGTATGACCTGTTCCGGATCCTGCGGGTTCGGATCCGGCTGCCGCTTCTGGGGCCGGTCCTGGATTTCCTGTTCTGGGTGGTACTGACGGGGGTGTTGTTCCTCTGGTCCCAATGGGCCTGGGGCGGTCCGGTCCGGCTGTATGGTGTGGCCTTTCTGTTTTTTGGCGGGGTGGCATACTTCCGTCTGCTCAGCCCCGGATTGCTCTGGTTGGGCTACCGTGTGGCCGATGGAGTGGCATTTTGTACCGGAATTCTCCTTCTTCCCCTGCGGTTATGGCTGTGGGCCATGAAAAAAATTCAAAAACTTGCGAAAAATATCTTCCGTTTCCGCTCGAAATGGTATAAAATAAATCAGATCACAGAAGAGATGGATCGCACCATTCTGCGCCGCGAGGTACGAGAGAGAGGAGGAAGTTCCGATGTTTCAGGGAATTCGGCTCAAACGGGCCGGGTTGTTGACGAAACTGGTGGTAGTGGGTTTGCTGATTTGCCTGGGGACTTCCCTGCTGGATCTGCGCGGACAGATTCAGAGCGCCGAGAACCAGCAGGAGGAGCTGCAGCTGCAGGTGGATCAGCAGCAGCTGGAAAATCAAAAACTGGAAGAGGCCATCGAAAACAGCGACGATCCTGAGATTCTGGAGCGGGTAGCCCGGGAGAAGGGCTACGTCAAGCAGGGCGAGACCCTGTATGTGGACATCGCAGGATGAGCCGCAGTGTGTGTACCCTCGCCCGCGGGGCAAGCGGGCGTTCCCCAGCGTGAATTTACAAGGAGGATATTGTAGTCAGTTATGGAGTTTGGTGTTGGGTCCATCTTGGACGGAAAGGTAACCGGTATCACGAAGTTTGGCGCGTTTGTGGCGCTGCCCGAGGGGCGTTCCGGGCTGGTACATATCTCGGAGATCGCCTATTCCTATGTCAATGAGGTGTCCGACCACCTCAAGGAGGGACAGGAGGTCAAGGTCAAGGTCATTGGGATCGACCAGGCCAACCGGATCAATCTGTCCATCAAGAAGGTCAGCGAGCCCCCTCCCCGTCCTGCCGGTGGCCAGGGTGGACGGCCTAACCGCCAGGGTCAGGCCCCCAGACAGCAGGGCGGCCCCCGTTCCGGCGGCTTTGCGCCCCGCGCTGCGGCCAACAAGGAGCCAACCGATTTTGAAGACCGGCTTCGCCAGTTCATGCAGGCCTCTGACAGCAAGCTGTCCGAGCTGCGCTATCTGGAGAAAAAGGGCGGAAACCGCCGGGGCGGCGGACGCCGGTAAATAACTGCAGCGGTACGGCCTCCGGAACCACCGGAGGCCGTTTTTTATTTTACAGTACAACCGGTGGGGGCCGTCCCGGCTCCCGGAAAGGAACGCTATGCGAATCATCAACGGAACCGTACACACCATGGACGGACAAATCATCCCCCAGGGCTATGTGGAGTGGCAGGACGGCGTTATCACGCAGGTGGGCCCTATGGAGACCTGTCCCACGGAGGGCGCGGCCTATGACGCCCGGGGCGGACATATCATTCCCGGCTTTGTGGATGCCCACTGTCATCTGGGCATGTTCGGAGACGGCGTGGGCCTGGAGGGGGACGACGGCAACGAGGCCACCGATCCCTGCACCCCTCATCTCCGGGCCATTGACGGGATCAACCCCCTGGATCGCTGCTTTGAGGAGGCACGCCGGGCCGGGGTAACCACGGTGCTCACCGGGCCGGGTAGCGCCAACCCCATCAGCGGCCAGTTTGCTGCCCTGAAGACCAGGGGCAGCTGGGTGGACGCCATGGTGATTAAGGCCCCCGCCGCCATGAAAATGGCCTTGGGAGAAAACCCAAAGCTGACCTATCACGACCGGCATGAGACCCCCTCCACCCGCATGGCCACCGCGGCCATTATCCGGGAAAACCTGTCCAAGGCTCTGGAGTACGGCCGCCGTCTGGAGCGGGCCGCCCAGGATGAGGACGAAGACGAGCCGGATTACGACGCCAAGCTGGAGGCGCTGCTGCCGGTGGTGCGGGGGGAACTGCCGGTACAGATCCACGCCCACCGGGCGGATGATATGGCCACGGGCATCCGCATCTGTAAGGAATTCGGCCTGCGGTATGTGCTGGTGCACGGCACGGAGGGTCACCTGATTCCCCAGCTGCTGGCCCAGGAGGGAGCGGGGGTCATTACCGGCCCCTGTCTGGGCGACCGCTCCAAGCCGGAGCTGGTCAACATGACCCTGGAGACCCCGGCTATCCTGCAGCGCTATGGCATTAAAACGGCCATCTGCACCGATCACCCGGAGACGCCCATCCAGTATCTGCCCCTGTGCGCCGGTATGGCGGTGCGGGGCGGGATGGATCCGGAGAGCGCTCTGGCCGCCATCACCATCTGGGCCGCCCAGCTTGGGGGCGTGGACCAACGGGTGGGTTCCCTCACCCCGGGAAAGGACGCCGACATTGTGGTCACCTCCGCCCATCCCTTGAACTGGCTCAGCCGGGTACGGCTGGTGGTGATTGACGGCCAGGTGGTGCACGGCGGAGCCACCGGAGGCAAAGACGCCGGAGGACGGATGTAAGGGTTTGATAAAAATTCACAAAAAGCAGTGGATTTTTTGGATGGCTGTGTTATAATAAATCCAACGGAGGGAGGATTACTCCCTTGTGCGGAGCGGTTCTCTCCTCCACACTATCCCCCGGTTGGGGCGAAAGGAGCGGACAAGTATGAAGTTTGTGTTTACAGACAAAAAGGTGAACGTGCCCAACTATATCCACCGCTATGCCGAGAAGAAAGTGGGCAAGCTGGACCGTTTCTTTAAGGAGGACGCAACCGCCGCACTGACGTTCAGTGTGGAGAAGGATCGGAATAAGGTGGAGGTCACCATCCGATCCAGCGGAACCATCTTCCGCGTGTCTGAAAGCTCCTCTGATATGCACGCATCCATTGACGCCGCCGTGGCCTCCCTGGAGCGCCAGATCCGCAAGAACAAGACCCGCCTGGAGAAGCGCCTGCGCCAGGGCGCCTTTGAGCGTACCCTGGACGAGGAGCTGGTCTCCCTGGTACCCGATGGACCGGAGGAGGGCGAGTACAACATCGTCCGGTCCAAGACCTTCCCCATCAAGCCCATGAATCGGGAGGAAGCGATCCTGCAGATGAATCTGCTGGGCCACAGCTTCTTTGCCTTCAAGGATGAGGAGTCTGGCGGCTCCTTCGCTGTGGTTTACCGCCGCAACGACGGGGACTATGGCCTGATTGAGGACGAGGGCTAAAAGAGTAGAATAGCGAAGGCGGGCCCGCGAAAGCGGTCCCGCCTTTTGTGCGACAAAGGGCGTTTGGTGAACCTTGTTTCCGCCCAGCGGAGGGTGAAGGTCCGCACTGTACCCTACGGGGGATGGTGTCTGTTCTTTACACTCACTGCACCCGTTCAAACGTTGGGGACTTCTCCTTGCCCTGTTTCAGCGTATGTGCTGCCCCAAGGTGATTTGCTTGTATTGGGGCGGCTGGTGTGCTATAACTACATTGATTCATATATCACAGGAGGGAAGGCCATGCCACTCTGGAAGAACGAGGCGGAGAAATACCGCCTGATGAAGGAAAAACTGTACACCCCGGTCGTTGGGGACATTCTGGACGCTATGGGCTACACGCATCAGTTCCTGCCGCCCGACATCCGCCCGCTGCGGGAGGAGATGAAGCTGGCAGGGCGCGCGATGACTGTGCTGATGATCGACGTGTTTGGCCCCCAGAAAAAGCCCTTCGGTCTGCTGACCGAGGCGCTGGATCAGCTGCAGGAAAACGAAATTTACCTCGCCACCGGCGGGACCGGCCGATGCGCCTACTGGGGGGAGCTGCTGACGGCCACCGCGCGCACCCGCGGCGCAGTGGGCGCAGTCGTCAACGGCTACCACCGCGACACCCCGCAGGTGCTGGCGCAGAACTGGCCGGTGTTCTCACGCGGCCCGTGGGCACAGGACTCGTCGGTACGTACGCAGGTCGTTGATTTCCGCTGTCCAATTGAGATTGGACAGGTGACCATCTGTGACGGCGACCTGATTTTCGGCGACGTAGACGGCGTCCTGGTCATTCCGCAGAAAATTGCGGATGAGGTGTTGGAAAAGGCGCTGGAAAAGGCAGCGGGCGAAAAGAAGGTTCGGGCGGCGATCGAGGGCGGCATGTCCGCCACCGAGGCATTCCGCGTGTTCGGGATTTTGTAAGAGGGATGGCTATGGAGCTTGCAGAAACCGCCTTTGTCATTGATCGGCGGGACAATGTCGCCACTGCGCTCAGCGCACTCACTCCGGGCAAGGTGCGGCTGACCGGCGAACCCACGCAGCCGGAAGCCACTGTTATACAGGAGATCCCGGACGGGCACAAACTGGCGCTGCGGGATATCGCCGCGGGCGAGGATATTATCAAATATGGCGTGGTCATCGGCCGCGCCACCCAAAACATCCCGGCAGGCAGCTGGGTGCACCTGCACTGCATGTGCAGCCTGGTCGACGAACGCTCGTCCCATCTGGATGTGGAGACGGGTGTGCCGCAGGATACGGTCTATGAATAAGGAGGGCATGCAGATGGCGCTGGAAGAGGCTGTCTGGCAGGGCTATGGACGTGGGGACGGCTCGGTGGGTATTCGCAATAAGGTGCTGGTCGTATACACAGTGGAATGTGCGCATTTCGTCGCGGAGCAGATTGTCCGCCAATCGGGCGACAGCGAGACCGAACTGATTGGCTTTTCCGGCTGTACGGACAATCAATATGCCGTGCGGCTGCTGCTTGCGCTGGTACGGCACCCCAATGTGGGCGCGGTGCTTGCGGTGGGACTGGGCTGTGAGTACACCCAGCCCCAGCGGCTGGCGGAGGCTGCACAGCAGAGCGGGCGTCCGGCCAGATGGTTCTTTATTCAGGACATGGGCGGCACGGCCGCGTCCATCGCACACGGCGTCGACTGTGTGCGCTGGCTGCGGGCGCAGCTGCAGGATACGCCGCGCATCCCCATGCGTCTGCGGGATCTGGTTGTGGGCGCGGAATGCGGCGGTTCGGACTACACCAGTGGTTTGGCGGGAAACGTGGCGGTTGGCCGGTTCTACGATGTTCTGACCGCGCAAGGCGGTACGGCGGTGTTCGAGGAGATTGTGGAGGCGGTGGGCCTGCGGGGTCTGCTGGCTGAGCGTGCCGCCAACGAGCAGGCGCGGCAGGAGATCACCCGGACCTATGACAAGGCGATGGCCTATTGTCAGTCCGTACGGCAGTATTCCATCAGCCCGGGCAACTTTATGGGCGGCCTGTCAACGATTGAGGAAAAGAGCATGGGTGCGGTGGTCAAAAGCGGCACTGCGCCGATCCAGGGCGTCATCAAGGTGGGACAGCGTCCGTCCCACGGCGGGCTGTGGCTGCTGGACACCACGCCGGACCCCCACTGGATGCAGTTTGGCATTACCAATCCAAACGACAATGAGGGTTTGATGGCGCTGGCCGCGGCAGGGTGCCATGTGACCATTCTGGTCACCGGGCGAGGCAACGTGGTCGGCTCGGCGGTTGCACCGGTGATCAAAGTGACGGGCAACAGCCGCACCTTCCACCGCCTGCAGGACGATATGGACTTTGATGCGGGCCCGGTGCTGACCGGCGCGGAGACCCCTGCGGCCCTCGGCCTGCGGCTGGCCGATACGGTGCTGGCGGTTGCAGGCGGCCGGCCTACCCGCGCTGAGGTGCTGGGACACCGGGAGTATTGCATCCCCTATAAATATCAGGACAAGACAGCCGGGGCAATCCCCCGCTGCGAACAGGAGAGATGAAGAGATGAGCACACCGTTTACGCTTGCAGGCAAAACCGCCGTCATCACAGGCGGCGCTACCGGACTCGGCCTGGCCATGACCGCGTGTATGATCGAGGCGGGCGCACGGGTGGTCGTGGTGGGCCGCAGTAAGGCGCATTTTGACGAAAACTGTGCCCGGTTCGGAGAGAAGGCACTGTTCTTTGAGGGTGACGTCGCCCAGGCCGACAGCGCGCCCGCGCTGGCGGAGGCAATCCTGGCCGCCGTGGGACAGGTGGACATTCTGGTCAACAACGCAGGCAACCACTGCAAGAAGCCAATCGAGGACATGGAGCCCGCCGACTTCTCCCGGGTGCTGCAGACCCACCTGGTTGGTTCATTTGCGCTGACCCGCGCCCTGCTGCCTCAGATGCGTATGCGGAAAAGCGGCAGCGTGCTGTTTATCGCCTCTATGACCAGCTATATTGGTCAACCCTATGTGATGGGCTACTCAGCTGCGAAGGCGGGTGTGCTTGGGATGGTACATACCTTGTCGGCGGAAACGGCGGCGGACGGTGTGCGCGTCAATGCCATCGCACCCGGCTGGATCGACACGCCGATGTACCGTGCCGCTACCGACAATGATCCCCCGCGCCGGGCCAAAATCCTGGGCCGCATCCAGATGAATCGCGTGGGCGAACCCGAAGACATCGGCTGGGCGGCCGTCTACCTGTGCTCCGACGCCGCTAAATACGTCACGGGCGTGTGCCTGCCGGTTGACGGTGGCGCGCTGGTTGGGTTCTGACCCGCCCCTGGCAGCTTACCGGACGGACTGAGGTGGACTTGGGAATCCTGATTCATCATTTCGCGGATACCCATTGGCCTTCGTACTCCTGCATCCTGCTTGGAGATTGTGCTGCGAAATGAAAAGCGAAAAGGCCGGAAGGGCCCCTTTTTCGGGTTGCCCTTCCGGCCTTTTTCGAATTTTACAACGCCCCGCTTTGATACGGTTAGAAAACAGGGGAAAGACGGCTGACTGCCGGGGTTGCGGCCCAGACGGCCAGGCATTATAATGGAACCAAGTCTGCAAGATCCAAGGAGGAGATGCGCCATGCTGCTGAATATTTTGGCGGTTGGAGATATTGTGGGGGAAGGAGGCCAGGATATCCTGGCCCGCCGCCTGCGGGAGCTGAAACGGGAACAGGACATTCACTTTACTGTGGTCAACGGGGAGAACGCCTCCGGGGTGGGCATCACCCCCCGGCAGGCCAGGGGCCTGTACGACGCCGGGGCGGATGTGATCACTCTGGGCAACCATACCTGGAACCGGATCCAGATCACAGAGTTTCTGGACAAGGACCCCTACATTCTCCGCCCGGCCAACTATGCCGGGCGGGTACCCGGCCGGGGATTCGGAGTGTACGACGGGCCCAAGGGCCTGAAAATCGGGGTTATGAATCTGATGGGGCGGCTGGAGCTCAACTCCAATCTGGACAGCCCCTTCAAAGCGGCCAATTACCTGCTGCGCTCCCCGGAGTGCCAGCAGTGTCAGGTGGTGCTGGTGGACTTCCACGCCGAGGCCACCAGCGAGAAGGGGGCCATGGGCGGGTATCTGGACGGCCGGGTACAGGCGGTGTGGGGCACCCACACCCATGTACCCACGGCGGACGCCAGGGTGCTGCCCAAGGGCACCGGGTTCGTTACCGACCTGGGCATGACCGGGCCCAGAGACTCTGTGCTGGGAATTCGGCCGGAGCACTCCATCAACCTCTTTTTAGGCGGGCTGCCCCGCCGGTATGAGGAGGCGGAGGGCCCCTGCCAGCTCAATGCCTGCCGGTTTACCGTGGACACGGATACCGGCCGGTGCGTAGAGGTTCGGCGGGTAGATCTTTGGGAGTAAAGGGGGAGCAAGCTGTGCTGACCATCATCCATGGGGCGGATTTCCATCTGGACAGCCCCTTTTCCGGCCTGACGCCCCAGCGGGCGGTGCAGCGCCGCCGGGAGCAGCGGCAGACGCTGGACGCCCTGGCGGAGCTGGCCGCGGAGCGGCGGGCGGATCTGGTTCTGCTGTCCGGTGACCTGCTGGACGGGCAGATCACCTACCGGGAGACTGCCCAGGCTCTGGCCCAGGCCCTGGGCCGTATCCCCTGCCCTGTGTTTCTGGCGCCGGGGAACCATGACTACTACCATTCCCAGTCCCTGTATGCCGGGCTGGACTGGCCGGAGCATGTCCACCTGTTCACCACAGGAGCCATCCAGGCTGTCACCCTGGAGCAATTGAACTGCACCGTCTACGGCAGAGCCTTTTGCCAGGCCAGAGAGGACGCTTCCCCTCTGGCTGGCTTTACCGCTCCCCGGGATGGACGGATCCACGTGATGGCCCTCCATGCCCAGGTAGACGGGCGGGGGGAATACGCCCCTATTACTCGGGAGGAAATCGCCGCCAGCGGCCTGGACTATCTGGCCCTGGGCCACGTGCATCAGTGCAGCGGCCTGATTCGGGAGGGAGAGGTCACCTGGGCCTACTCCGGCTGCCCGGAGGGCCGGGGCTTTGACGAGACGGGAGAAAAGGGCGTTCTGGTGGTTCAGGTGGAGCCGGGATGCTGCCGGGGGGAGCTGGTTTCCCTGGGCGGCAGGCAGTACCATGACCTGAAGGTGGACGCTGGTGCCTGCGGAAATCTGGAGGCTGCCGTCTGGGTCGCCCTGCCCGGCCTACCGGAGCGGGACGTGTACCGGATTACCTTCACCGGCGCCTGCCCGGAGGGCGGCATTGATCTGGCCGGACTGACCGCCCGCCTGTCGCCCCAGGTTTACGGGCTGACCCTGTCCGACCGCACCCAGGTGGAACGGGCCCTGTGGGAGCGGAAGGACGAGGATACCCTGGCCGGACGGTTCCTGCGTCAGATGGCCCTGCGGGGGGCGGAGGATCCGGACAATGAGACGCTGCAGTTGGCCGTACGCTACGGCCTGGCGGCGCTGGAACACGGAGAGGATGTGGCCCCATGATCATACGTACCATGACAGCCGCCTTCGGCAGGCTGAACGGAGATACCCTGACCCTGGAGCCGGGCCTGAACCTGATCCAGGCGGCCAATGAGGAGGGCAAATCCACCTGGGCCGCCTTTTTGAAGGCTATGCTCTACGGCATTGATACCCGTGACCGGGATAAGAAGGGATATCTGGCGGATAAAAACCGCTACCAGCCCTGGAACGGTGCCCCCATGGCGGGAGAAATGACCCTGGAGTGGCGGGGTCGCTCCATCACCATCCGGCGGGGCTCCAAGGGGAATACCCCCTTCGGCACCTTTTCCGCCGTATACACCGGCACAGAGGAGCCGGTTCCCGGCATGACCGGGGACAACTGCGGCGCCATGCTGCTGGGGGTGAGTCGGGAGGTATTTGAACGCTCTGCCTTCCTGGGCCAGGGCGGCTCCCTGGCCGTCACCTCCACCCCGGAGCTGGAGCGGCGGATCGCCGCCCTGGTATCCTCCGGCCAGGAGGATGTCTCCTTCTCCCAGGCCCAGCGGCAGCTGAAGGACTGGCTGAACCGGAGAAAGGTGAATAAAAGCGTGGGGCGGATCCCCCAGCTGGAGGGGGAACTGACCCAGCTTTCCGCATCCCTGGCGGAGGCGGAGGAGATCAACGGGGAACTGAACCGCTGGGCGGTCCGGCAGAAGGCTTTGGAAGGGCAGCGACGGGAGCTGGAGACAGAAATGGAGATCCACGACCGTTTGGCCCGGCGGGGATTAAATCGCCGCTATGCCCAGGCCCAGGAGAAGCTGACCCAGGCCCAGGAGCAGATGGAAGCCGTCCAGCGGGAACGGGCCCGCATGGGGACACTGCCCACCAGGGAGGCATTGAAGCGCGCCCAGGGGGAGCTGGCCTTTCTCAAGGCCCTGGAGCCGGAGCTGCGCCAGGGAGAGGAAGCCCTGGCCCAGGCGGAGCAGGCTCTGGAGCAGGCCAGGCAGCGGGCCCAGGACGACCGCTTCCACGGCATGACCGGGGAAGAGGCTCTGGAGAAGGGGGAGAAGGACGCCGCCGCCTACCGGGAAGCCCTGTCCCGGCAGGCACGGAGCAAGCGCATCTTTGCTCTGCTCCAGGGAGTGGGCGTTGTGCTGGCTGTCCTGGTTGCCCTGCTCCAGCCCCTGGTGTGGCTGGGGGCCGTGGCCTATCTGGTGTGCGCCGCCCTGTCTACCGTCGCCCTGTCGGCAGGAAAAGGGCAGGGACGGGCGGCCCAGGCCATCCTGAGCCGCTACGGCGCGGCGGAGGAAGGAGATATTTTGTCGGCTGCCCGGGACTACCACCGCCGCACGGTGGAGGCGGAGCAGGCCGCCCGGGAGCTGCAGACCATTCGCGGTGGCCTGGCCGATCGCCAGGCCCGGCAGGAGAACAGCCGGGAGGATCTGTTCCGGTTCGTCCACGCCTTTGCCCCTGAGGTGCGGGATCTGTTTGGCTGCTCCGCAGCCCTGTCCAGAGCCCTGAACCTGGAGGAGCGGGAGAGCGTGGCCCGGGCCCAGCTGGAAGGAGCCAAGCAGCTGCGGGACGCCCTGGCGGAGCAGGGGGGACAGGAGACGGACACCCTGGAACAGCTGGATGCCCCCCGGCGCACGGTGGAGGAGACCGCAGCGGAGCTGGGCTCCGTCCAGGCCCAGCTGGAGCAGGCGGATCGGGCCCTCCATATGGCCCGGGGACGGCAGGAGAGCGTGGGTGACCCCGCCGCTCTGGCCGCCAGACGGGAGGAGCTGGCGGAGGAGCTGGAGCGGAGAAACCGGGAGGTACAGGCCATTACCATCGCCATGGAGGCCCTGGAGGAGGCCAACGTCCAGATGCAGGAGCGCTTCTCTCCCGCCCTGAGCCGCCGTGCCGGGGAGCTTTTCAGCCGCCTGACGGACGGAAGCTACGGAGAGGTCTCCCTCAACCGGGAGCTGGAGGCCTCGGTGACGGCGGGAGGAGACATCCTACCCCACAAGGCTCTGTACCTGTCCAAGGGCACGGTGGATCAGCTCTATCTGGCGGTGCGGCTGGCGGTTTATGACCTGTGCCTGGAAGAGGAACCGGTGCCCATGGTGCTGGACGATGCCCTGGCCGCCTTTGACGACCGGCGGATGGGGCTGGCTCTGGAGCTGCTGGCCCAGCGGGGCAAGGAAGGACAGATCCTGCTGTTTACCTGCCAGAGCCGGGAAAGGGAGTACCTGACCGGACGGGAAGGGGTCTCCCGGGGTCAATGGACAAAATAAAAACACTGCCTGGTTCTCAAAGGAACCAGGCAGTATTTTTATTGCGGGAGCCGTTGTTACTCCGCGGAAATCATATAGTAATACACAGGCTGACCGCCGGGCAGTACGCTGACCTCGGCGTTGGGGCAGGCCTGGGTGATGAGGGTGGCGGCAGCTTCCGCCTGCTCCTCGGTGACGTCCTCGCCGTAGAAGAGGGAGATGAACTCCGCGTTCTGCAGCTCCGGAGCCTGGGCAAGCTGGCCCAGCAGGGCGTCCAGATCCTGATCTGTGCCGAACAGATGGTGCTCCAGCAGGGCCAGGTAGTCCCCCTGCTTGATGGCGAAACCGCCGAAGTCGGAATCCCGGGCGGCATAGGTGATCTCGGCGGTACGTACCCGACCGAAGGCCTCGGTCATGGCGGAGACCAGATCCTCCTCGCCGGCGTCGGGATCGGCAGCCAGCATGGCGGCAATGCCCTGGGGCACCGTCTTGGTGGGCAGGACAATGACCTTTTTATCCTCGCACAGGCGGATGCACTGCTCCGCGGCCATGATGGTGTTCTTATTGTTGGGCAGAACGATCACGGTCTCGGCCGGGGTGCGGTCGATCTCCCGGAGAATGTCGTCGGTGGAGGGGTTCATGGTCTGACCGCCGGAAATCACGCCGTCCACGCCCAGATCCCGGAACACGGATTCCAGTCCCTGGCCGGCGCACACGGCCACATAGCCGTACTTCTTTTCCGGGGCAGCCTTTACCGGGGCGGCATCGCAGCCCTTTTCCAGCTCGGCCTCGACGGCGTCCAGGTCGTCGGTGCTCTGCACATGCTTGCCCGCGGCCAGGTCGTCGGCCTGGGTCCGCATGTTTTCGATCTTGGCCAGCTCCAGGGTGCCGTACTTCTGGGCCTCAGTCAGGGCGGCGCCGGGGATGTTGGTGTGGACGTGAACCTTGAAGGCCTCGTCGTCCTCGCCGATTACCAGGCTGTCGCCGATGCTGTTGAGGTACTTCCGGAAGGG
The DNA here is from genome assembly GCA_944387225.1 of uncultured Oscillospiraceae bacterium. Classification (GTDB taxonomy): domain Bacteria; phylum Bacillota; class Clostridia; order Oscillospirales; family Oscillospiraceae; genus Lawsonibacter. Next base: position 14,806 of record CALXDY010000021.1, read on the forward strand.
CTCCAGATTGACATTTTCCTGGTGCTTCCGGACGATGAATACCGTGTCGAAAGCGAAGGTAATGTCCTCGGCGGCCATGGCCACAAAGTCGGCCTTCTCCGCAGGGGCATCGTCCTCCCCCTGGATCTCCGGGGCGGGCAGGCCCCGCACCTCGTCCAGCATGCCCTGAAGAATCACCAAAAAACCCTTGCCGCCGGCGTCCACCACCCCGGCCTTTTTCAGCACCGGGTTTTGGTTGATGGTGTTGTCCAGGGCGATCTGGCCCTCCTCAATGGCGGCCTGGAGCACGGACTCCAGGCAGTTTTCTTCCCGGGCGGCGCCGGCAGCCCGGGCGGCGGCCAGACGGGACACGGTAAGGATGGTGCCCTCGGCGGGCTTCATCACCGCTTTGTAGGCGGCGGCTACGCCGAAATCCAGGGCGATGGCCAGATCCCGGCCGTCGATGGTCTCCCGGTCCTTAATGCCCTTGGCAAAGCCCCGGAACAGCAGGGACAAAATGACGCCGGAGTTGCCCCGGGCCCCCCGCAGAAGGGCGGAGGCGGTGGCCTGCGCGGCCTGTCCCACAGTGGGGTAGGAATTCTTCTTCATCTCTGTGGCAGCGGCAGAGATGGTCAGACTCATATTCGTACCAGTGTCGCCGTCAGGGACGGGGAACACATTCAAATCGTTGATGTGCTGCTTTTGCGCCGTAATGGCTGCCGCGGCATGGATGACCATCCGCTGAAAAGCCGCCGCGTCAATGGTGTGTTTCATATCGGCCATACCTCTCTATAACGCTCCTTTAAAACCGCATGGAGTCCACACAGACGTCCACAGACTTGACCTCCACGCCGGTGGTCTTGCTGACCACGTAACGCACCTCGCTCATAATGGAGCGGCACACGGCCATGATGTTGACCCCGTTTTCCACGATGATATGCAGCTCGATGGATACCGTTCCGTCGTCGTTGTAGTACACCTTCACGCCTTTGGCCATGGATTCACGCTTCAACAGGTGAACCAGCCCATCGGTCTTGGAGCGCATGGCCATGCCCTTCACTCCGTAGCAGTTGGTGGCGGCGCTGCCGGTGACGGCGGTGAATACCTCGCTGCTGATGGCGATTTCGCCCAAATCATTTTGAAGTTTCATACCCGACCTTCCTTTCGTTCAGGATAGGATGCAATTACATTCATACATGCTATATTGTATTCTATTTCCTCTGGAATTACAAGTAGAACTTCCAGTCAGCTGCCCTTTTTTCTGTTGTTTTGGGAGTTTTTGTCACACTGGACAGGCCTTACCCGTTCCGACTCCATTCGTCCCAGAATTGGAATATAATGGCAGCCACACGCCGGACAGAGGGCTGTCCGGCGGAATGGACGGAACCCACGGTGATACAGAGGAGGAAACGGCTATGGAAGCCAAGGAACGGAAGCATACAACCCTGGGGAAACTTCGGTGGCCCGCCTATACCGGCGCCAGCCGTACCGCTCTGATGCGGTGGGCCGACGGAGGAATCCATTTTCTGCTGGGAGCAGTACTGGCGGGGGGCGTGGTGTTTGGACAGGTGGCCCCCTTCGGCGTGGCTCTGGTGGGAGCGGCGGGCTCCGGCGCCTGCGGAGGCGCGGCTCTGGTGGGGGCGGTATTCGGTTACCTCACTCTGATGGGCTTCGCCGACGGGCTGCGGTATGTTTCCGCCGCCATCCTTACCTTTGCTGTGCAGTTTGCCTTCTATGACGTGAAGCTGCTGCACCGGCCCTGGGCCATGCCCCTGATTGCCGGGGCAATCAACGGCTGCACCGGCTTTATCTACCTGTCGGAGGGCGGATGGCGTACGGTGGATGTGATCTGCTATCTGATGGAGCTGGGGCTGACCGCTGCCGCCTGCTGGTGTTACCGGCAGCTGCTGCTTCCCATCCGGATGGGCCGGGCAGATCGGGTGCTGTCCACGGAAAAGCAGGTCAGTCTGACGGTGCTGGTGTGTACGGTATTGATCTCCCTGTCCTCCCTTTACCTCATCAAGGATGTGTCGGTGGGGCGGTCCCTGGCGGTGGCGGTGGTGCTGGCAGGGGCGTGGCAGGGCGGCGGGGCCCCTGGCGCGGTGCTGGGGATCGCCGTGGGGGCCTCCATGGATCTGGCGGCCAACGACATCCCGGTGTACGCACTGGCCTACGGCGTGGCGGGACTGGCTGCCGGGGCCTTTGTGGGAGGGGCCAGGCTGAAGGCGGCGGTGGCCTATGTCATCGCCAACAGCGCGGCAGTACTGTGGATGTGGGATCACGGGCTGCCTCTGTCCATTTTGTATGAGGCGTTTTTGGGGTCCATGGCCTTCCTGCTGCTGCCCCAGCGGCCTATGAGCCGGCTGGGCCATTGGCTGAAACCGGATCGGGTGGCCGGGGTGAGCCCCCATACGCAGGCCAAGGTGCGCCGTCAGCTGGAGGCCTCCGCCCAGGCATTCCGTACCTTGTACGAATCCATGCGCTCAGCCTTCCGGGGGCCCCAGAACGACAACGATGTGGCGGCGGTGTTTGACCGGGCCGCCTGCCGGGTGTGCAAAACCTGCTCCCTCCGCTCCGACTGCTGGGAGCGGAACTATGTCACCACCTTCAATGCCCTGAACGACGCCACCCAGGCCATGGTGGAGCGGGGCCGGGGGGAGGCAGGGGATTTTCCCCAGTATTTTGCCAGCCGGTGCATCCGCTTCCCCGCCTTTCTGGAGGCGGTCAACGGGGAGCTGACCGCCCTGCTCTACCGCAGGCAGTATAACAGCCGGATTCGGGAGAGCCGGCAGGCGGTGTGCCGCCAGTATGGGGAGCTGGCCGATCTGCTGGGTGCGGCGGCGGCTGAGATGAGCCGGGAGCTGACCCCGGACGTGACCCAGAGCGCCCCCCTTCAGCGGTATCTTGCGGCGCTGGACGGGGAGCTGAGAGGGGGCGCGTTCCGGGACGGACGGGGCCGCCTTCGGGTGGAGATCGAGGGCCCGGGAGCCGAGACCCTGGGAGGGGCGGAGGCCCTGGCGGGGGTGCTGGCGCTGTTTCCCGTCCCTCTGCGGGTGGAGGAGCAGGCAGAGGGGCGGCTGTCCCTCCTCCAGCAGGAGCCGCTGATGGCGGTGGCCGGGGTGGCGGCCAAGAAGAAGGACGGGGAGACGGTAAGCGGAGACGGAGGTACCTACTTCAAACGGGAGGACGGAACCTTGTACGTGCTGTTGTGTGACGGCATGGGCAGCGGCCCCCTGGCCAACCGGGAGAGCAGCCTGGCCCTCCGCCTGCTGGAGCAGTTCCTCCAGGCCGGGGTGGACACGGAGCACGCCCTGAATACCCTCAACGCCGCCCTGGCCCTGCGTGGGGAGGACGGGGGCGGCTTCACCACTGTGGATTTACTCCAACTGGATCTGTTCACCGGGGATGGGGTGATATTCAAGTTTGGCGCCGCCCCCTCCTATATACGGAAGGGGGAGACGGTGCGCCGGATCTCCGGCAGCTCCATGCCCGCTGGGCTGGCAGAGGGAGGCAGGGGCGGCCCGGATCGAACGCCGATCCATCTCAGTCCGGGAGATTATGTTCTGCTGGTCAGCGACGGGGTGGCCGGGGCCGGGGACGACCAGTGGATCCGCACCCGCCTGGCTGGGTTTTCCGGCGGAAGTCCCAAGGAACTGGCCAAGGATCTGATCCTCCACAGTCCTCAGGACGCCACCGATGACCGCACGGCCCTGGTGGTGCGCCTGGAGCGCAGGGAGGCATGATAATACGGGAACCCCCGCCGGTGGCTGACCACCGGCGGGGGTTCCCGTATTTGGCTGCGATTTTAAAGAGAGGAAACTTTTTTCTTGCGGGTAAAGAGAACGAACACCAGCAGGAGGACGCCAAGAATGACGCCTGCGATGTCGTAGACAGGGCCGGGAATGAACAGAAGAATGGCGGCCACTGCCATCAGAATCCGCATTAGGATGTTGAGGCTGCCCTTGAACCATCCGATGACGGCCATGGACATCAGGACGACGGCGAAGGTAGACAGGGCGGTGATGATCAGAGTGTCCACCACCGGGGTATCTACGATCAGCAGGGCGGGATTGTAAACGTAGACATAGGGAATAATGAATCCGGGCAGTCCCAGCATAAAGGCCAGCCATCCGGTTTTGCTGGCGCTGCAGTCCGCCAGACCGGCGGCGGCGTAGGCGGCCACTGCCACCGGCGGGGTAATGAAGGACATAATGGCGAAGTAGAACACGAAGAAGTTGGCGGCAAGCTCGGGAATTCCGGCGGCCACCAGGCTGGGCACGCCCACCGTGGCTGCGATGATATAGGCGGCGGTGCTGGGCAGTCCCATGCCCATGACGATGCAGGCCAGCATTACCAGAATCAGCATCAGCACCAGGTTTCCGCCGGACAGCTGGAATACAATGCTGGTGAACTTGATGCCGATGCCGGTCATGGACACGATGCCAATGACGATTCCGGCGCAGGCGCAGGCCGCCGTGACGGATACCGTGGACAGGGAGGCTTTGACCAGGGCGTCATAGACTTCCCGGAAGGGCAGGCGGCGGTTGGTCACCCACTCCTTCACAAAGCCGATGACCAGCAGCACGGCGATGCTGTAGAGAGCGGAATAGTTGGCCGACAGGCCGAAGCCCAGCAGGGCTACAATCAGCACGATGATGGGGATGGCGTAGTACCAGCCCTCCTTTAATACCAGGCCGATTTTCGGGAGATTTTCACTGCTTTCCGCCTCCAGGCCCCGCTTATCCGCTTCCAGATAGACGGAAACGCCCAGGCTGAGATAGTAAAGAATACCGGGGATGATGGCTGCAATAATAATGGTGGAATAGGGGATGCCGGTCAGGTCGGCCATGACAAAGGCTGCCGCCCCCATAACCGGGGGAAGAAGCTGGCCGCCGGTAGAGGCTACGGCCTCCACTGCGCCGGCAAATTCTGAGCGGTAGCCCACTTTTTTCATCAGGGGAATGGTAAAGGTGCCGGTGGTGACCACGTTGGCCACGGCGGAGCCGTTGATGGAGCCCATCAAGGCACTGGAAACCACAGAGGCCTCGGCGGGGCCGCCCTTCATGCGGCCGGTGAGGGCGTAAGCCACATCAATGAAGAACTGGCCGGCCCCGAATTTGTCCAACAGCTCACCGAAGATGATGTACAGCGCGACGAAGGATACGCAGGCGCTGACACAGGTACCGAAAATGGACTCACTGGTCCAGGAGATGTAGTTGGTGATGTAGGCGATGTCATAACCCCGGTGGGCGATGATGTCCGGCATATAAGGGCCGGCCATGGCGTAAATCAGGAACAGGGCGCTCAGGATGGTCAGGGCCCAGCCCACGGTCCGCCAGGCCAGATACATGACCACTGCAATCAGGATCACGCCGAATACAATGTCCAGATCAGTGGCGCCGTTGATGCCCCGGTGGAGCATAGCCTCCAGGGTGGTACGGGACAGGAAGTACAGGCAGGAGACCACAGCAACCAGGGCGCAGATCATGTGCAGCGGTGCGGTTTTCTTCCCGGCCTTGGCGGCCTTCTGGGTCTGAGCCAGGAAGTAAATCACGATCATCACAAACACGTGAAAGACACGCTGCTGGATGATGCTGATGGACGTGTTCCAGGCGATGAAAATATGGAACAGCGCTGCGGCAAAGCAGACGACGGACAGGATGAGGCCCAGGGCTTTTATCCCTTTGCCCTCCAGTTTCTCATTCATAAAGTCACCTCACTAATCCACACAAGGGCCGGGCGGATTGCCCGACCCTTGTCCGTTTGGATGGTCAGCCTTTCAGAGAGTCGGGGATGGTGAGCCCCTTCTCCTCCAGGTAACGGATGGCGCCGGGGTGCAGGGGCAGGTCGATGTTATTCAGGACGGAATCCCAAACAGCCTCGTTCTCCACGCTCTTGGCGCTGGAAGCCCACTCGTCCCGGTTTTCCCAGATGGCCTTGGTGATTTCATACACGTCATCATCGGTCAGACCGCTGTTGAGGGAGGTGCACATCACCACGCTGTTCTGAGGAACAACCACGTCGGTGTCGTTGTTGGGATAGGTGCCGGCAGGCACGGTGTAGCGGACATAGGCGGGATAGGCCTCGTAGAAAGCGTCGTCGTCGATGGACAGCAGAACGGCGTCACAGGAGGTGGTAAGCTCGGTCAGGGCGGCGGAGTTCAGGGGATGGGTGGCGATCATGGCGTCGATCTTGCCGTCCTTCAGGGCGGTGGCGCCGTCAGACTCGCCCATGAACTGAGCGTTGACGGAGGTGTAGTCCAGGCCGTATACACCCAGCAGGGCCCGGGCAGCCATCTCGCCGCCGCTGCCGGCAGAGCCCATGCTCACGGTCTTGCCTGCCAGATCCTCGATGGAGGTAATGCCGCTGTCCTTCAGGGTGAAGACCTGGAGGTAGTTGTTGATGGTGGAGAACATGGCGCGGATGTCGGTGTAGGCGTTGCCCTCATAGTCGCCGATGCCGTGATAGGCGTAGGCGCAGATCTCACTCATGGAAATGCCCATGGCCATCTTGCCCTCATGAAGGCTGCGGAGGTTTTCCACCGATGCCGCAGTGGATTCGCCGGTGGCGGAGATGCCGTCCACGTGCTTGGTGATGGTCTCAGCCATGGCCACGCCCATGGGGTACAGGGCGCCGGAGGTGCCGGCAGTGCCGATGGTGATGCGCAGCTCCTGGGCGGTATCGGACTGGGAGGTGCTGTTGGAGCCGGAGGTTCCGGGATCGGATGTGGTGCCGCAGGCGGCAAGACCACAGATCATAGCCGCGGCAAGAAGAGTGCTGACGATCTTTTTCATTTTGTGTTCCTCCTTTATTTTGCTCAATGGTATTGTAATACAAGCGGAAAAGAAGTACAATATAGATTGATTTATTCCATTATTTTTCAACAAGGCGGATGATGTTGGCGCCGATGCCGCGCATCTCCTCATAGAACCGGGGGAAGGAGACGCCCACGTGATCCACCGAGTCGATGAAGCTGGGGCCGTCGGCACCCAGGGCGGCGCAGGCGGTAGCCATGACGATGCGGTGGTCGTTGTGTCCGTCAATGGTGGCGCCGTGGAGGGGAGAGTGGTAGATGGTCAGGCTGTCCTCCTCCTCGTCGATGTGGGCGCCCATTTTCCGCAGCTCCTGAGCGATGGTTTTGGAGCGGTCGGTCTCCTTCATGCGGCTGGCGGCGATGTTGTACAGCTTCATCTTGCCCTGGGCGTAGCAGCCCAGTACCGCCAGGGCGGGCACCGCGTCGGGGGTGTCGCCGCAGTCGATCTCGATGCCGTGGAGCTCATGACCGCCCTCCACGATTACGCCGTCTTTGCCGTCGTTGAGCACTTCCACATGGCCGCCCATCTGGTTGATCCAGTCCACATAGTGCCGCTCGCCCATGAAGTCGTTGATGTCCATGTCCAGCAGCTTGATGCGGCAGGGCTCCTTCATAATGGCGGTGGCCACCAGGGGATAGCTGGCGCTGCACCAGTCCCGGGCGGTGCGTTTGGTGAAGGGGTGGTAGGTCTGATTGCCGGGAATGACGAACTTTTCGTAGTTGTAGTTCTCCAGATAAACGCCGGCCGCCTTCATCCAGTCCATGGTCAGGTTGGCGTAGGGCCGCTCTCCCAGAGGCGTGTCGTAAATGATGGTGGTGGGCTTGTCCAGGGCGGGGCAGCACACCATCAGGCCAATGCCCCACTGGACGTTCTTGCCGTTCAGATGGACGGTGTAGCCGCCCTTGATGGGGCCCTCCACCATCAGGGGGGCCAGCTCGTTGCCGCGGGTGGAGATGGCGGTGCCGCCCATGTCCCGCAGGGCGGTGAGCAGGGGTGCGATGGGGCGGTAGCAGATCTGATAGTCGCCGGTGACGATGCTCTTCCCCTCCAGCATGGCGGCCAGGGTGGTGATGAAGTAGTATCCGGTGCCGGAATTGCCCACATCCAGCACAGCGCCGGGGATGTGGAGCCCCTCCAGGCCGGGGCTGGTGACCACCCAGTCCTCATCGTTGGAGGTGTCCACCTCCGCACCCAGCAGGCGGCAGCACTGGGCGATGTCATAGTTGTCCAGATTCAGCATGGGGTGCAGGATGTGGCTGGTGCCCTTGGCCAGCGTACCCAGGATCAGGCCGCGGGCGGTCTGGCTCTTGGAGCCGGGAACATTTACATCGCCGTTGAGCTGGGCGGTTGGATTGACAAGGTAGTACATAATTTGAACTCTCCCCGTTCTCGGAAATGAAATTAATCGGCCGATCTGATAAATTTACAATAGCAAAAGAGTTGCAAATTGTGAAATGATTAAATATAATGGGATTTATAACGTGAAGTAATAAAATGGAGGCGCTTATGGAATTATCACAGCTGCGCTACGCGGTGAAGCTGGCCGAAACCAGGAATTTCTCCAAGGCGGCGGAGCAGCTTTTCATCACCCAGCCCGCTTTGTCCCGACAGATCAACACCCTGGAGGAGGAGTTGGGGCTGAAGCTGTTTGAGCGCACCACACGCAGGGTAATCGTCACGGATGCAGGGGAGGCTTTTGTGCAGGGGGCACGGCGGGTGCTGGCGGAGACGGAGGAGCTGGAACACGCCATGGCACTGCAGCGGCGGGAGATCCGGGGCACCCTGTCCGTGGGGCTGCTGCGCTCCCTGGCCTATCTCCATATGCCGGAATATTTGAATTCCTTCCAGGCCATCTATCCCAACGTACAAATTGAACTGCAGGTGGACTGGAGCGCCCAGCTGACCAGTAAGGTGCTCAATCAGGAGATCGACGTGGCGGTGACCAATATCTTCTTCCCGGAGCACGAGAAGGTGGATCCCCGGCTGAACATCCAGTATTTCCTGGAGGATTCTGTGGTGGTGGTAGCCAGCCCCAACCGGGATTTTCAGGGACGGGATTACCTGGAGGTGGAGGATTTCAACACCATTCCTGTGGTGGCCATGGGGACGGATACCAGCATCCGCACCCAGATGGACGCCATCTTCGCCACCCACAAAATCACACCCAGGATCATCTGCACTTGTCCGGATATGGATTCCCTGATGGCCATGGTTCGGGCGGATCTGGGGGTTACCTTCCTGTCCTCCGGCGTGGCGGAACCCTATGTAAAGGAGGGGCTGGTTTCCCGGCCCCTGCGCCCCCTGGCCCATACCCGGACGGCTATGATTACCCTGAACCAGCCTACTATCTCCGGCCCGCTGCGGCTGTTCAAGGATTATTTTTATGGGATCACCCACTAATAAAACAGCGGGGTTTGCTTTGCCGGAAGTATTCCGGGAACCAACAAATGGTGGCGGACGAAAGGAAAACAGCCAACGACGGGCTTTTTGGGCCTGTCGTTGGCTGTTTTTATGGAAGAAGGAGCGGGGAATGAGACGAAGAACCGTCACCCCATCAGCAATCGGAGATCGCAGGCTGTGCTGTCGATTCCGCGCAGGGCGGCACGAAGGAGCAGCACGGAGGCGGGGGCAACGCTGAGTTCGTCAATTCCCAGGGCTAAAAATGTGGGTAGCAGATCGGCATCGGCGGCCAATTCGCCACAGATTCCGATGGGAATTCCAGCCTGATGTGCGGCATCGGCGGCCAGCTTCAGCTGCCGCAGCACCGCCGGGTGCCGGGGGTTATAATACGGCTCCAAGCCGGCGCACTGGCGGTCGCAGGCCAGGGTATACTGGGTCAGGTCGTTGGTTCCCACAGAGAAGAAATCCGCCTCTCCGGCCAGCTCCGGGGCCATCATCACAGCGGCCGGGGTTTCAATCATGACGCCCAGGGGGATGTTGGGGTCAAAGGGGATCTCCTGCTCCGCCAGCTCCTCCATGACCTGGCGGCAGATCTTACGGCAGGCCTGAACCTCCCATACGCTGGCGATCATGGGAAACAGAATGGCGATATTTCCGTAGGCGCTGGCACGATAGAGTGCCCGCAGCTGCGTGCGGAACATCTGGGGGCGTGCCAGGCACAGCCGGATGGCCCGCAGGCCCAGGGCAGGGTTCTCTTCAGGCCGGAGCTGAAAGTAGCCGATCTGCTTGTCCGCGCCGATGTCCATGGTACGGATGACCACCCGTTTGCCCTCCATGGCCTCGGCCACCTGCCGGTAGGCGCGGAACTGGACTTCCTCCGAGGGGTAATCTCCGGCGGCCAGGTAAAGAAATTCGGAGCGGAACAGTCCGATCCCGTGACCGTCGTTGGCCAGCACGGCGGATACATCCGCTGGAGACGCAATATTGCAGCAAATAGGCATCGGCCTGCCGTCGGATGTACAGTCGTCCAGGCCGATCATGGCCTGGCATTGAGCCTGATGGCTGGTTTGGCGGGCAAGGTTGGAGTCCAGGGCCTGCATAGCCGATGGATCAGGATTCAAAATCAGCTGACCGGTGTCTCCGGAAAGGATGGCCTCCTGTCCGTGCAGGCTTTCGTTCAGTTCGTCTCCCAGACCGCAGACCGCCGGAATGCCCAGGGTACGGGCTAAAATGGCGGTATGGCTGGTTGCTGAACCACGCTGTGTGGCGATGGCCAGAATCTTGGTTTTATCCAAATGGATGGTTTCCGAGGGGGAAAGATCCTCGGCGCACAGAATCACGGGATGGGGAAGGGAGAGCAGGGATTCCTGGCCTCCGGACAGCAGCCGCTGCAGCCGCTCAGCTACGTCTTCCACGTCAGCCGTCCGGGCATACAGATCCGGGCGGCCTGTGTCTATGAGAAGATTTTCTGCCGCCCTGGCTGCCTGGGCCACGGCGTACTCCGCGCTGTGTCCCTGGGAAATCAGGGTGTCGGCGGCTGAGACAGCGTCCTCATCCTCTAACAGCATGGCGTGGGCCTCAAACAGGGCTGCACCGTTTTCCCCCGCTTCTGTCTCGGCGGCACCGGCCAGCTCCAGCAATTCCTGAGCCGCCGCGGCTCGGGCATGGGCCAAACGCTTGTGCTCCGACTCAGGATCGCAGCCCAGCCGGGCGGACTCCGCAGGTTTGGGACTCCGGCGGAAGAAGTAAATGGGGCCGTGGACCGCGCCCTGTGAGATCCCATGTCCCTGCAAGACGGTCATTCTCCTTCCCTCCTGTCTCACTTCGGTTTCCATACTCGGCATTCCGGCGTGTTTAAAAATACTGCCGGAGCAGTTGGCTTACAGCGTTGAGAGCGGCATCCTCATCCCCGCCCTGAACCGAAACCGTGATTTGATCGCCTGCCTGTATGCCCAAGCTCATAAGACGGATCATCTGGGTGGCTTTGGCGGACGAGTCTCCCTTGGAGAGGGTGATCTCCGTGGCGGGAAATGCTTTGGCGGTTTTGGCCAGCATGCCTGCCGGCCTGGCGTGGATTCCCATAGGGTCTGTGATGGTGTATTCAAAGGCCTTCATGCGACCACCTCCATTTTTTAGGTTATGGGCGTTCCGCCCTGAAATTGGGTGGAATTGGATTCTGACCTTACTATAACACAGTTGTACCGGTCTGACAATTCTGTTTACCGTTTCTTAAACTGTGAAACTGACAAAGCTTTCTCCCTGAAACTGACAGATAATACAAAACGGACTGGGTGAGGGGGGGAAGAAGGCTTGTTTCGGTTGCTTTGGCTTTGTGGATAAAATAGGGGGACTCTGGAAGTGGAAGGGCGCAGCTCAGGCATTCCTGGCGGGGATACATAAAAACGAACTTATATGCCACCTGGGCAGCTGCTGCGATGACAGCCGCCCGAAGCGCTTTCTGCGTCAAAGAGTGCGGATAATGATTCCGGTCGAACAACGCAAAACGGGTATTGTCATAGCTTGTGATATGGATAATCCGGCATAAGTGGCTTGAATTGCCGGGCTGACGGCGGGGGCATTCGTGGCTGGGGGGAAGGACGCCGGACAAAGAAGTGAAAAGTTAGCGTTTATTTTACATCTCCGGACGTGACAGAGGCCGGTTCTTCTGGTATACTGTTCCTGTCAAAATAGGGGCTCCGCTCTCTGCGGCGGAACATGTGGTTACATAGATGTAGGAGTTCAATATGGAACATAAACTTGATTTTAACCAGAAGCAAGGCTTTATCTGCGATATGGACGGTGTCATCTACCACGGAAACCGGATTCTGCCCGGTGTATCGGAGTTCATCCAGTGGCTGCATGACGAGGGGAAGGAATACCTCTTCCTGACAAACAACAGCGGTTACACCCCCAAAGAGCTGCAGCAGAAGCTGGCCCGTATGGGACTGGACGTTTCGGAGGAGCACTTTTATACCAGCGCCCTGGCCACGGCGGCCTTCCTGAAAGAGCAGGCACCCGGCTGCTCCGCCTTCGTAATCGGCGAGGCGGGCCTGTTCAACGCTCTGTATGATGCGGGCATCACCATGAACGATGTAAACCCGGACTATGTGGTGGTGGGAGAGGGCCGGGCCTACTCCCTGGATACCCTGACCAAGGCCACCAATCTGGTGCTGGGAGGGGCCAAGCTGATCGGCGCCAACTCCGACGTCTCCGGCCCCATTGAAAACGGCATCGCCCCTGCCTGCCGGGCTCTGGTGGCACCCATTGAAATGGCTACCGGCACCCAGGCCTATTTCTGCGGAAAGCCCAATCCCCTGATGATGCGTACCGGCCTGCGGCTGCTGAACTGTCACTCCGCCGATGCCGTCATGGTGGGCGACCGGATGGATACGGATGTGATTTCCGGCATGGAGAGCGGTATGTCCACCGTTCTGGTGCTGTCCGGCGTATCCACGGTGGACACCCTGAAAACCTACGCCTACCGGCCTACGGTGGTGCTCAGCGGTGTGGGCGAAATCGTCAGAATGGCCCGCTCTACTGCTGAGTAAGGCAGGGCGAAGCCCATCTGGCCCATGTTGGGGGCTGAACGAACAACGGAAAAAGAGCGCCCTCCCAAATTGGCTTGGGAGGGCGCTCTTTGCTGTGGGCGGGTGCTGCAAAAGCGGTGCTCTTACCGCCGGTTTCCCATCCGGCTGACCGCCATGACCACACTGTCTACCCCCAGCAGAATCAGGTAAGCACTGGCAATCAGACGGATGGTGGCCAGGGTGAACAGGGGCTGAATGAACATCAGAATACCCAAAGCCAGTCCGATCAAATTCACAATCAAGGTGAAATAGTAGGTTCCATTCCCCGCCACAAAGCGGATATGCTCCAGGTGGGCCAGGCGGGAAATGCTGTGGGCGATAAACCACAGGGGGAACAGGATGGTCAGCACAAGCGCGCCCGTTCCGGGGTAAACCACCAGCATCAGGCCGGTCATGACGCTCAGCACCCCGGATATGAGGGAGATAATGGGGCCGAAGCCCGTATACCGTTCCATTTCGATGAACAGGATGATATCCGCCACGCCCATGACGACGACCGTGACGCCATAGGCGAAGGACAAACCGGTCAAGGCCAGCTCCGGCTTTGCGAAGGCGAAGACGCCCAGGGCGATGAGGGCGATTCCAATTACCAGCTCCAGCCAGCCGAATCCAGAGCGCCGTCTCATTTCTGCTCCCCTCCCGTCAAGATATGCATAAATTCTTCTCCGGTGATGGTTTCCTTCTCGTAGAGGAAACGGGCCAGCTCGTCCAGCTTATCCCGGTTGTCCTCCAGGAGCTTCCGGGCCTTTTGGTGCTGCGCTTTTACCAACTCCACCACCTTTTGGTCAATCTCCTTTTGTGTCTGGGGAGAGCAGGCCAGGGAGGCGTCGCCGCCCAGATACTGATTCTGCACGGTCTCCATCGCCACCATGTCAAAGTCCTCACTCATACCGTACCGGGCGATCATGGCCCGGGCCAGCTTGGTGGCCTGCTCAATATCGTTGGAAGCGCCGGTGGTGATCTGTCCGAAGGCAACCTCCTCGGCGGCCCGGCCGCCGGTGTAGGTGGCGATCTTGTTTTCGATCTCCTCCTTGGTCAGAAGGTACTTGTCCCCGGTGTCTACCTGCATGGTGTACCCCAGGGCCCCGGATGTGCGGGGAATGATGGTGATTTTCTGCACCGGGGCGGAGTGATCCTGCAGGGCAGCGACCAGGGCGTGGCCGATTTCGTGGTAGGAAACCGCCTTTTTCTCCTGGTCGGAGAGAACGGCGTTTTTCTTTTGATATCCCGCGATGACCACCTCAATGCTCTCCTCCAGGTCGGACTGGTTTACCACGGTGCTGCCGCTGCGCCCCGCCCGGAGGGCGGCCTCCTTAATCATGTTGGCAAGCTCCTCGCCGGAAGCGCCGGCTGCCATGCGGGCGATGGTATGGAAATCCACATCATCCGCCGCCTTGATCTTCTTTGCGTGTACTTTCAGAATGGCTTCCCGGCCGGCGAGGTCGGGCAGCTCCACCGGCACCCGGCGGTCAAACCGTCCGGGCCGGGTGAGGGCGGGGTCCAGCGCCTCAGGCCGGTTGGTGGCCGCCAAAATAATGACGCCGGTGTTCTCCTCAAAGCCGTCCATCTCGGTCAGCAGCTGATTCAGCGTCTGTTCCCGCTCGTCGTTGCCGCCGGAGACGCTGCCGGAGCTGCGCTTTTGGCCGATGGCGTCAATTTCGTCAATAAACACGATACAGGGGGCCTTCTCCTTGGCCTGACGGAACAGATCCCGAACCTTGGAGGCACCCATACCCACAAACATTTCTACAAATTCCGAACCGGAGATGGAGAAGAAGGGGACGTTGGCCTCGCCGGCCACTGCCTTGGCCAGCATGGTCTTGCCGGTGCCCGGAGGGCCTACCAGCAGAATGCCCTTGGGCATGGCTGCGCCCGCCTGAGTATACTTTTCCGGATTATGCAGGTAGTCCACAATCTCCCACAGGCTTTCCTTGGCCTCGTCCTCACCGGCCACGTCGGAAAAACGGATGCCCTTGGTGGACTGGACATAGACCTTGGCGCTGCTTTTCCCCATGCCAAAGGCCATGGAGCCCTTGCCGCCGCCCGCCTGCTCCATGAGCTTTTTGCTCATGTACTGGCCCAGGCCTACAAAGATCAGAATGGGCAGGACAATGGTAAGGAACAGCGTCCACAGGGGGGAGGCGGGTTCTTCGATGATCCGGTCGAAGGTTGCTCCGGCCTCGTAAAGACGCTGGGTCAGGGTGGGGTCTTCCATGGGACTGGTCTTGTATACCGTGGTTTCATCCTGATCCGTAAAAATAATCTGGGTGTCCTCCACCTGAACGATGCCGATGTCCCGTTCCTCGATCATCTCCATAAAGGTGCCATAGTCCACCTCGGTCAGCTGGCGCTGGGAGAGCATGGGGGTAACGATCATGTTGAACAGTAGGATGATCAGCAGTACGATACAGTAATAATAAATCAGCGGCCGTTTTGGGGCCTTTACCTCTTTCATGACGGTCTCCTTTCTGTGCCTTGTTGGGTCAGCTGGGCGTCAATGGCCTGCATGGCCAGCAGCAGGGCCCGATTGGACGCCTGTATGGCAAAGTCCAGGGTGTACTCCGCCAGCAGAATCTTTTTCTCCACTGCTTCATCCGGAAGGGTGCCTTCCGCCTGAGTCTGCAGCGTCGTCCTGGCGTTTTGAATCGCCGCTTCTGCGTTTCGGTAGGAATCTGCCAGAACAGATACCATCCTGGACCGGGAATACCGCAGCTTTGCCTGCAGGGTAAGCTCCATTTCGTCGCACTCCCGGCGCAGAGCCTGTATTTCCTGCTGCAGCTGGGTGTGATCGGCGGTTTCGCTCAAATGGATGCGGCCGCTGAGCCTGGAGAGCTGGTTTTCCAGCTCGCAAAGCTTGACGGACAGAATTTCATGGGCCATGTCCAGACCTCCTTCCTGCTATCCATTATAGAGTGCCCGCGGCCGGACACAATTTGCAGAATTTTCGCCCTGTCTAGACAAAAAGCGCCGGAGTGTAAAAAAGTTTTACACTCCGGCGTTTTTGATAAGCGGTATGTCAGCTTTGGCTGTTCCATGGGGGGATATCCGCCGTCATAATGTGGTACAGGGTGTGGACAATCTGGTCCAGATGCTCGGTGTCCTCCTCCGTCCACTCCTCCAGCATTCCAAGAATGGCTTGACAGTGATAGCGCTGGATGATTTTCAGCTGGGAGTGGGGGCAGTTGGGGTAAATGTTGGCACGCTCCGCCGCCAGGGCGAAATAACGCTGGAAGCACTGGCGCAGCAGCTGCTTCAGCTCCTCCCCGTAGTTGCTCTTCATTCCGTGCTCCATATAGGGGGCGGCATTGACTGCCATAACGAAGAAGCAGCGCAGCCCGGCCTCCCCGTCCTCCTGGGACGCGGCTGCCGCCATGACCTGCTCGAAGTACCCGTCGATCATCCAGCGCAGAAGCTCCGGAATGCCTTCGAAATGGTAATAGAAGGCCTGACGGGTGATGTGACACTCCTCCACAATATCCTTTACCGTCAGCCTTTTCACGTGGCGCTCAACCAGCAGAGTCTGAGTGGCCTCCGCAATCGTTCGTTTCATATCGGTGGGCACGCGGCTCCGCCTCCTTTGGAAATCCGTCTCTTTGGACGTATTATACCGGCTCTTTCCCCTTTTTTCAATTCCCTGTGAAATGCTCCGGGCGTTGGGATGACAGAAGGGCAGGCGCGAATGGTTCGCGCCTGCCCTCGGTCACGGCGGGAAAGCCGTTTTTATTGTGATGTGTTGGTTGTGTATGGCGTTATGCACGATGGATGCTGCACTGGAAAGGAGCCAGGGTTTCCCCATCAAAGACCGTTTCCACGGCGTTGTGGTTGATGACCATACGGATTCGGTCTTTCGGGCCGCCACGGCGGACGATTTCTACCCCGGCGGGAGAAGGCTCCGGGAGAATGCCCTGCCGGGTGGCTGCCTGCTCCAGAATCCGGGCCAGTATCGGTTCCTCCAGTCCGCAGCCCAGATAATACACAACGCCGTCCTTCTGGGCCATTCGGATGGCGGCGG
Source organism: uncultured Oscillospiraceae bacterium (assembly GCA_944387225.1). Lineage (GTDB taxonomy): Bacteria > Bacillota > Clostridia > Oscillospirales > Oscillospiraceae > Lawsonibacter. The sequence goes on from CALXDY010000021.1 coordinate 31,599, forward strand.
CGAATTCCTGGTAGAAGGGATCGGCGTAGCGCAGCAGCACCTCACCACCCTGAGGCAGGAGCATTTCCCGGAAAATACCGCCCTGGCCCTGGATACCGGCCAGTTCCCCTTCCCCAGTCAGAGGGAACTCCTGCCCCTCCTGGAGGCTTTCCGTCTCCGCCACACATACGCCGGCAAAGGCATCAAAGTCCACGGGGATCTGCTTGCCCAGCACCAGGTTGTTGTCCGAATCCTTGACAAAGTCTCGGTAGGTAAGTATCACTGTGCCCCCCTGTTCCACAAAGGCCCTGATCCTGGCCTGGAATTCCGGCTTGGAGATGATCATCTGGGGGAGAATCAGCAGCCGGTAGCCGCTCAGGTCGCTGTCCGCGGGAATCACATCCACCGGGATGTTCCGGTCATAGAAGAATTTATGGAACTTCTCCATCTCGGCTTCGCAGTCCAGCAGCACGCTCTGCCGCTGGATGCGGAAAGCGGCCAGGGAGTCGTAGTCATATACAATGGCGGCCTGGCTGGCCATGGGGGTCTCCAGCTGCTGGGCGTAGGTTTTGATGTCCCGGAAGAAGCTTTGAACCTCATAGAACTTCCTGCGCTTCACGTTGTCCGCATCCAGAACGCCGTAGCAGAACTGCTCGGCGCCCTTGGTAGCTCCCCGGTAGCGGAAGAAGAAGATGGATTCGCAGCCCCGGGCCATCCCCTGATAGGCCCACATCTTGGCCTGGTTGGGGCGGGGGGAGAAGCCGGTGACGTCGTGGCCCTGGGCGCCCATAATGGCCTCAGTGATCCAGAAGTTTTGCTGCTTCAGACCGCGGATGTAATCCAGGCCGAAGGCGATCTCGTTGGGGGGTAGGGGCTCCCGCTGGCCGCCCCAGACGGGGTAGTTGTTGTAGGCGGCGAAGGCCAGGTGCCGGGCCACGGCGGAGTAGTCCACGTGCTTGCCCAGCCCGCCCCCGGGGAAGTCGTGCATGACCACCGCCTGGGGCATGATCTCCTTCAGCAGCCGGCGCTGGAAGGCGGCGAATTTCACAATGCTCTCGCTGCGGAACCGCTCCCAGTCCAGCCGCAGGGCGGGGTTATGGGTGGTGATGGTGGGGGCGGGCAGGGGGATCTCGTCAAAATCGTTGTACTCCTGGGACCAGAAGACGGTGCCGTAGGTCTGGTTCAGGCGGTCGATGTCCCCCTGAAATTTCTCCCGCAGCCAGGCTTGGAAGGCCGCTTTGCACTGGGCGCAGTAGCAGATGTCACTGTCCTCGTGGCCCAGTTCGTTGTCAATCTGCCAGGCCACGATGGACGGCTCATTCCTGTAGTGCTCCGCCATGGCCCGGATGATCCGCTCCGAGTAGACGTACATCTCCTTGCTGTTGAAGCAGTAGACGTGCCGCCCGCCAAAGGTCCGCTTGGAGCCGTTTTCAAATTCGGAGAGGATGGCAGGGTGCTTTTTGGCCAGCCAGGCGGGGATGGTGGCCGTGGGGGTGCCCATGACGATGGACAGCCCCCGGGCCTTGGCCCGCTCAATCACGTGGTCGAAGAAGGAGAAGTCAAACTGCCCCTCTGTTTTCTCCATCCGATGCCAGCCGAATTCCGCGATGCGGATGGCGTTGCAGCCCAGCTCGCAGATATTGTCCAGATCCTCCTCCAGCATGGAGGGATCCCATTGTTCGGGATAGTAGTCTACGCCAAGAAACATTATTTTTCCACCTTATTTGCTCTCAGTTGTTTGGTGATCTGCTCCAGATAGCTGCCCTCCAGCTTGTAGCCTCTGACATAGATCACAAAGGCCAGCACGGTGATAACGGAGGGCACAACGCCCATGAGGATCCGCATGCCCATGATGGTTCCCTCGGTCTGGGGCACGTTCTCCACAAAGCCGGAGATGGTCAGGCCCACGCCGATGAGCCAGCCGGCCACGGCGGAAGCGGTTTTCACCAGCAGGGTCTGGAAGGAGGCCACGATGCTCTCGTTCCGGGTGCCCAGAGTCACCTCGCCGTAGTCGATGACGTCGGCCAGCATAACGGTGGTGGCGCCCAGGGTCAGGCCGGAGCCGAGCTTATAGAACAGGCCGCAGACGATGATGAGGGGGATGTTGCTGGGGGCCGCCATACCGGCCACCAGCAGGCCGATGAGGCCGATGGCGGGGGTGAAGCTGGCGATGGCAAACACCTGCTTCTTGCTCATGAAGCGGGAGAGGATGGGGAAGAGGAACAAAGCGCCCATCTCAGCCACGGAGGCGGCAGTGGTGAAGTAGGGGAACAGATTCTCGTCCTGGGTAACGTACTTGAAGTAGTACAGGGCCATGCCGCCGGCCAGCTGCACCACCAGGTTGTAGGCCAGCACCACGCCGATGTAGACCTTCAGCTGGTCGTTGGCGGTGATCACATGGATGGCATACTTCAGAGAGGTGCGCTGGGCCTTCTTGCCGGAGCCGGCGTCCATGCTGCTGCGGTCCCGAGCGAAGATCACGGTGACCAGGATGGTGGCTACGAAGGCCACCGCCACCACGATGGAGGTGGAGGCGTAGCCCTTGGCCTCATTCCCCTGGCCCAGGGTGTCGATCATTTTCAGACCGAAGGCACCCACCAGCAGCCAGGCGCTGCTGGCAAAGATACGGGGAATGACGGAGGTGGCGTCCCGCTCCTCCTTGGTGGAGGACATGGAGGGCAGCATGGACCAGTAGGGGATGTCCATAATGGTGTAGGTCATGCCCCAGAGAATATACATGACGGAATAGTAGGCGTACAGGGCAAAGCCCTCCAGCTCAGGGCCCCGGAACAGCATGACAAGGATGACGGCGTTGATCAGGGTGCCGATGAGAATCCAGGGGCGGAACTTACCCCAGCGGGTACGGGTGTTGTCCACCACAAAACCCATCATAGGGTCGTTGACGGCGTCCCAGACACGGGCGACCAGGAACAGGTTGCCCACAAAGAGGGGAGCCAGCCCGACGGTGTCGGTGAGATAGATCATCAGGTAGGTTGTGATCATAGCATAGCACAGATCCTTGCCCAATGCACCTACACCGAAGCATAATTTTCTTCCTGCAGATAATTTCATGGTTTCCTTCCTCCAAAAATCTTTTATGCCGGGGGTTCCCGGGCTTACGGATTCTTCTCAAACTGAATGACGGCGCTGGCATAATCTCCGCAGAGTTTCAGCTCCAGCCCATGGTACATCAGGTAGCTTCCGCTTTTGATCATATCGCCCTTGGAGGTGTGCAGGGTGTACTGCGCCTGCTCATCCAGGCCCCTAAGCCGGATGGTGGTGCCCCGGTGGCCCACCTTGCTCTGGGGCAGGAACGCGAAGATCACGCCCTGATTCTCCTTGAGGTACTCGTAAAGGAAATATTGATCTGCGGAGGGATTGTCCAGACGGTAGAAGTCGCCCTCCTGGATGATGGGGCGGATGTCCTTGTAAAGGGCGATCATTTTCTGGGACAGCTCCATCTCCTCCGGGGAGAATTTCAGAATGTTGCAGCCCACGCCCAGGGTACCCATCATGGCGCTGTGATACCGGAAGGTCAGCGGGATCACACGTCCGGAAAGGAAGTTGGGACAGTCGGTGACCCAGGCACGCATGGCCTTGATGGGATAAATGCGGGAATAGGCGTCCTGGATGTAAAGCCGGTCGTAGGCGTCGGTATTGTCACTGGTCCAGAAGTCGTCAAAAATGCCCAGGATGCCGTAGTCGATCCGACCGCCCCCTGAGGCACAGGCCTCAAAGAGGACGTGGGGGTGCGCTTCCTTCAGACGTTTGACAATGTCATAGATGATCTGGATGTGCTGGTACCACACGTCCCTCTGGGGGCCGGTCTGAGAGATGGGGCGGTTGGCGTCCCACTTGATGTAGTCGATGTCATACCGGGTCAGCAGATTATCCAGCATATTGTAAATGAACTCCTGCACCTCCGGCTTGGTGATGTTCAGCACATACTGTACCCGAGAGGTGTCGGTGACACGGGTCTCGTAATGGTAGATCCAGTCGGGATGATCCTGATAGAGCTGGGCCTTGGGGTTGACCATCTCCGGCTCCACCCAGATGCCAAACTTCATGTCCAGCGCCTTTACCGCATCCACAAGCTCCTCCAGACCGTTGGGGAATTTGCCTTCATTGACGTACCAGTCGCCCAGACCGTTCTGCGTGCTGTGGCGCTCTCCGAACCAGCCGTCGTCCAGTACAAACAGCTCGGCTCCCATCTCCTTGGCCTTCTGGGCCAGCTTGATCTGCTCCCGGCTGGTCACGTGGAACTCGGTGGCCTCCCAGGAGTTATACAGCACCGGACGGAGGCCTTCCCGGAGGATGTGGTCCCGGGCAAAGCGGTGCAGGTTTTGGGACATGGTTTCAAAGCCGTGATCCGAATAACCGCAGAGAATGGCCGGGGCCTCCAGGCTTTCGCCGGGCTGCAGTTCCAGCAGGAAATCGTGGGAATTGAGCCCCATCTGCACCAGGGTTTCCCCGTACTGGGTCTGCTCCACCACACCGCTGAAGTTGCCGCTCAGCCGCAGAGCGCCGAAGTAGACCTGACCGTCAGTCTCCGTGGCGTCCTGGTCCAGGACAAAGTAGGGGTTGTGGTTATGGGTGGAGATACCGCGCCGGTTTTCAATCACAATTTTGCCGTAGCTGACCTTCTGGACAAAGCGCTGCTGCTCGGCGCCCCAGTGGCCGTGTACGTTGGAAAAATTCAGGTTTTCATAGGGGATATGGAACTGGGCGCTGTGCAGCTTTTCAATCTGAATGGGCGCCTCCGTCTGATTCCGGACCACCACGCTGCGCTCCATCAGATCGTACTGGGGATAGAGCTTGTAGCGGAGATCCATGAAGAACGCATAGTGGTCGTCCATCAGATGGATGACAAGTTCCTCCCGGTCCTCTCCCTTTTCCACGTCATACCCGCAGTAGCGGTACACCAGCTCCCGGGTACCATCGGGGAATGTGGCCTTCAGGCAGTGCTCTTTGTAGCGCAGGCCGCCGTGTACGGGGAATTCCTCGGGGGTGATTTCAAAGACGGGATCATTGGTGGAAACTTCTGTCAATTCTGGAAGCTCGAAATCGTCCACAGCCTCAATTTTTCTGCCCCAGTACAGGTGCCGTACCAGCCCCAGATGATCGATGCCGAAGGCGTAGCTGGTGGATTGGGTGTTGAGAAGAAAAATGTCACCTTTTGTGCTGACTGCAATACTCATATTGGATCCCCCGCATCATTTTTGTGCTTTGTATGGTAAGAATATCACCACTTTTTTTCTAGGTCAACAATTTAGCTAAAAGTTTTAATGGTAATATCTGAAATTCGTAAATTATTAACTAAAACAATTACTCCTTTTTATGAAAAATGCAGAAGAGAACCTCTTCTGCATTTCCTGAATTTTCACTTGTGCTTCACACTGCCCCGATTTTCCAGCCGACAGGAGATAATAATTTGTTTGGGATGGATCTTTTTCTGCCAAAGCAGCTCCATGCAAAGGGCGGCTGCGTCCGCGTTTTCCAACAGGAAAACCTCCACGGAGGACAGCGGCGGTTCAGATAGCTGGGACAGGCTGGTGTTGTTAAAGGTGATGACGCTCACGTCCCCCGGAATGCGGACTTCATGTTCCCGGAGTGCCCTGAGCAGACCAGGGGCCACCACGTCGCTGGCGGCGAAAATGGCGTCTGGGAGGTTTTTTTCCTGCGCCAGATAGGCCTTCATGGCGGCGTAGCTGCTGGCGGAGTTCATTTCGCAGTCGATGACCAGTTCGGAATGGTAGTTGCCACGCTCCAGAAGGGAGTTTTTGTAATAGTAGTATCGGGGATCCATGGATAGTTCTTTTTTTGGCCCGAAGGTGTAGACGCTGCCCAGGTAGGCGATCCGTTCACATCCATGCTCCCAGAAGCAGTTCAGTACCTGCTGGACCGCCAGCTGATAGTTGGGGACGATGCTGCAGTATTGTTCCGCGTCCGGCGAGGAGTCCAAAAACACGATGTTTTCCGTGTAGTTGTGGAAGTCCGAGATTTCGTCCTGGGTAAAACGGCCGATGGCGACAATACCGTCCAGAGGCTGGTCATCATTTTTGACGAAATGGCCCTGGTCGTTGCGAAACAGCATCACCGTGCTCCAATGCCGCTCAAAGCAGACCTGATCCAGAACATTTTTCAGGATCATATAATAGATGTCCTCCAGCAGCTGCTGCTTTTCAAACATCTGGGCAATACCGATCCGTCTTTCCGGGGTATGCGGCCCGGCTTCTGCCCTATCTGCGTCCATCGAGGCCCGGTATCGCTGCTGAATGGTTCGGTATCCCAACTGCCTGGCGGCGTCCAAAACCCGCTGTCTGGTTTCCTTTGCGACGCTGAGGGTGGGATCCTGATTCAGTACCCGTGATACAGTTGCCGAGGATACCCCGGCCAGCCCCGCAATTTCCTTTAGTGTTGCCATCTCAATACTCCTAATAAATATTTCTATATGAGAGTAAAATATTTAAGTGTCGGTATGTATAATTTTACTGCATATGGCGGCGGGACACAAGTGTAATTTCATCTGGGAGATATAGATGAAAAGATCGCCGCCCAGGATGGGACGGCGACCTGTGATGTTATGAAATGAATCCCGAAGTAAGCGGACGGTGGAGCGTTTTGCCGGCTGAGGATTTTGAAATGGAAATGAAAAAAGCACCTGCGTTGCAGATGCTTTTTTTGGTGGACGATACAGGACTTGAACCTGTGACCTCCCGCACGTCAAGCGGATGCTCTACCAGCTGAGCTAATCGTCCAGACGACGTAGGCTATTATAGCGGAAATAGGACGGGCTGTCAATCCTTTTTCAAAAAATATTTCTGCGAATTTGCAAAGAAAAATCATTCAGGAAACCAGAATTTTACTGCAAATTATGCCGCGTTGTGCTATACTGAGGTCAGCATATGCCACACTGTGCTTAGGAGGGTTTTCTATGTTGAAACTGGATCTGTCCAAGATTGCGGGATTTATTCCCCAGGACTACGTTGACAGCCGGAAGGCAAACCTGGAGCAGGCGGCTCAGATGCTGGCTGCCCATAACGGGCCCGGCGGCGACTATACGGGCTGGGTCTATCTGCCCAGAGACTATGATAAGGAGGAATTTGCCCGCATTCAGGCTGCGGCCAAGCGCATCCAGCAGCAGTCTCAGGTGCTGGTGGTAATCGGAATCGGCGGTTCCTATCTGGGTGCCCGGGCTGTGGTGGAGCTGCTGGCATCCCCCAACTATAATTTGAAGAAGAAAGATACCCCGGACATCCTTTTTGCCGGCAACGGACTGTCCACAGACGCCCTGCTGGAGACCATCTCCCTCATCGGGGATCGGGATTTCTCTGTCAATGTGATTTCCAAGTCGGGCACCACTACGGAGCCTGCCGTGGCCTTCTGCATTTTCAAGACCATGCTGGAGGAGAAGTACGGCAAGGAGGGAGCCAGAGAGCGGATCTATGCCACTACCGACAAGGCCAGGGGTGCGCTGAAGGGTCTGGCCGACGGCGAGGGCTATGAGGAGTTTGTGGTACCGGATGATGTGGGCGGACGGTATTCCGTGCTCACCGCCGTGGGTCTGCTGCCCATCGCAGTGGCCGGTATCGATATCCAGGCGCTGATGGACGGCGCTGCCCAGGCTATGGAGCAGCTGTCCGTCCCCGGAGTGGACAACCCTGCCTGGCAGTACGCTGCTGCCCGTCATGCCCTGTATGAAAACGGCAAGAAAGTGGAGCTGCTGGCTTGCTATGAGCCCTGCTTCCGGTTCTTCGCCGAGTGGTGGAAGCAGCTGTACGGCGAGAGCGAGGGAAAGGACGGCAAGGGCCTGTTCCCCGCCAGCGTGGAGTATACCGCCGATCTGCACTCCATGGGTCAGTACATCCAGGAGGGCGAGCGGCTGATGTTTGAGACCGTGGTGCAGTTCCGGCCTAAGGGCGAGTATGTCATCCCCAATGACCCCGCCAACGTGGACGGGCTGAACTTCCTGTCCGGGAAGCCCCTGTCCTTTGTGGCGCAGCAGGCCATGCGGGCGGTGATTCTGGCCCATGTGGACGGCGGCGTGCCCAACGTGCTGATCCAGATGCCCCAGCTGTCCGCCCTCTCCGCCGGCTATCTGATCTACTTCTTCGAGTATGTCTGCGGCCTGTCCGGCTACCTGCTGGGGGTGAACCCCTTCAACCAGCCTGGCGTGGAGGCCTATAAGGTCAACATGTACGCCCTGCTGGGAAAGCCCGGCTACGAAGCGCAGAAGAGCGAGCTGGAGGCCCGCCTGTAAGGACTGCGGCCAACCGGGACCGCTGAGGCGGGAGGAAACATATCCCTTCGGCGGATTGTATAAAATCCAAAAGAAAGCAGTTGAAAAACCTACCGCCATGTGTTAAAGTGATAATACCAAAGGGGAGTGTTCCCAGGTAACCATCCAGTTAAGGAGTGATTCACATGATTCGAGTCATCATGGGTAAGAAGGGCACCGGCAAGACCAAGCAGATGATCGACATGATTAACGAGGCCGTGCAGAGCGAGCACGGAAACGTTGTCTGCATTGAAAAAGGAAAGAAGCTGACCTTTGATATCCACTACCAGATCCGTCTGGTGGAGGCCGGCAGCTACGATATTGCCAATTTCACCGCCCTGAAGGGCTTCATCTCCGGTCTGTACGCCGGCAACTATGATATTACCCACGTATTTATTGACAGCCTGACCAAGATTGTCCCCACCGACGGCTATGTGGAGACGGAGGACTTCCTCAAGTGGCTGAACGCCTTCGGCGAGCAGCACGGCATCAAGTTCACCATCACCATCAGCGACGAGCCTGATCTGGCTCCCGAGGGCATCCGCCAGTATTTCTGATGTGAAAGCGAAAACTCCCCGCTCAAGGCACATCCCGATAAGAAAACATCGTGGGGCAAGAGAGAAACGGTATAGCTTCGGCTATGCCGTTTTTCTCATTCTTGCCTTGATGAAGTGGCTTTGGATACTTACAGGGCTCCAATACCCTTATAGTAGATGTCAATCTCCTGGGTGCGGTTTTTGCCCTTCGGATCGCTGGCAGCATGGACAACAATCTTCTCAACAAACTCATGCAAGATACATGGGGTCAACTCGGGAATTTCCGTATACCGTTCTACGACGGAGAGAAACCTTTCCACATTGGCGCTTTTGCATTCCTCTGTCTCAATTTCATCCCGGAGGGCAGTCGCTACATCTTGAAGCTGATGCTGCTCTTTCTCATAGTCGGTAGAGAGCTTTTGAAAACGCTCGTCAGAGAGTTTTCCCGAAATGGTATCCTCATAGAGCCGTTTGAAAATGGTATCCAGTTCTGCAATTCGCCTTTCGGCATCGGCTAATGTTTTCTTCCGTTTTGCCAAACCTCGGTTACGCTGGCGCATATCCGCATCCATGACCATTTTCACAAAATCGTCTTTGCGCTGTGATGCAAAGGAAACGATCTCGCGCAGATTTTGAAGTACCAATTCTTCCAAGATAACAGTTCGGATGGAATGTGTCTGCCCACATACATCACGGCTTTTCCGATAGCCGGAACACAGGTAATATTCCTGATCGCGCCGGAAATTGGTTGCCCTGCATTGATACATGATGGAGCCGCAG
>CALXDY010000022.1 GCA_944387225.1 uncultured Oscillospiraceae bacterium
AAGGAGACACGGGTGCGGGTGGAGTTCTTTTCAAAGATCATGGCCAGGGTCTTGCCCTTGAGCTTGTCGTGGGGGATGCCGTGTTTCTGGCTGAATTTCAGCTGGTCGGCGGTGTCCAGGATTTTGAGAATATCCTCCTTGGACAGGTCCAGCAGCTTAAGCAAATCCTTTTTCATCTTCAAAACCACCTTCCTGGGCTGTTAGTGGGTGAGCATGGTGCCGATGCCCGCATCGGACAGCAGCTCCAGCAGAATGGCGTGGGGCACGCCGCCGTCCAGCAGGGTGGCGGAAGTCACGCCGGAACGCACCGCCTCCACGCTGGCGTTGACCTTCCCGGCCATGTCGGCGGGAATCACGCCGGAGCGGATCAGAGCAGGTACCCGGGACAGATTCAGCACCGGGACGGGGCCCTGGGCCTCGGCGGAATCCTTCAGCAGCTGCTCCTTGGCCAGCAGGTGGATCAGCTTCTCCGCTTTCAGGGCCACCGCCAGCTTGCCGGCGGCGCTGTCTCCATCCACAGCACATACGGAGCCGTCCTCACACAGGGCCTGGGCGGTCACCACAGGGGTGTAGCCCTGGGCCAGGCAGTCGCTGAGCAGGCTGCCGTTGACCCGGACGATAGAGCCGTCCTGGGCCACGATGGAGCCGCCGTCCACACCGGTCAGCCCCACCGCCCGGCTGCCCGCCCGGTTCAGGGCGGCTACCAGCCGAGTCTGGAAGGGACAGCCGGCGGACAGCACCAGCACCACCTGGATTCCCACCAGGCGGAGCATGGTCAGGTCGGAGGCCATGGCCTCCCCTACCTCCTGGCCGCTGGGCGCCTCGTCTCCCCAGTGGATCACCACAGTCTTTCCATTATAGCGCTGGATATAGGGCAGCGCCTCGGTCAAAATATTGGCACGCACCAGTTCCGTATTGGACATGGTCTTATCCCTCCCATAGTTCCTGTCCCAGGGGCTTACTGCCGCTGGGCGATAAATTCCTCAATCAGTTCAATCTGTTTGGTCACTGCCTCCTTGGAGGGGCCGCCGTAGACCTTCCGGCCGTTGACGCAGTTCTTCAGGGCCATAGCCTCGTACACGCCCTCGTCAAACAGGTCGGAGATGGCCCGGAAGTCCCGCAGGGTCAGGGTGTCCAGAGTCTCGTGATTCTTGATGCACAGGTTGACCAAACGGCCCACGATCATATAGGCCTCCCGGAAGGGCATGCCCTTCTTCACCAGGTAGTCGGCGCAGTCGGTGGCGTTGATGAAGCCGCCGGCAGCCGCCCGCTCCATGTTGTGGCGGCGGACGGTGAGGGTGTTGACCATGGCGGAAAACACGGGCAGGCAGATTTCCACGGTGTCGATGGCGTCGAAGATGGCCTCCTTGTCCTCCTGCATATCCTTGTTGTAGGCCAGAGGCAGGCCCTTCATCACCGTCAGCAGGGTCATCAGGGAGCCATACACCCGGCCGGTCTCGCCCCGCACCAGCTCGGCCACGTCGGGGTTCTTCTTCTGGGGCATGATGGAGGAGCCGGTGGAGTAGGCGTCGTCCAGATCCACGAACTTGCACTCCCAGGAGCACCAGAAGATGATCTCCTCAGAGAACCGGGACAGGTGCATCATCAGGATGGACAGGGCGGACAGCAGCTCGATGGCATAGTCACGGTCGGAGACGGAGTCCATGGAGTTGTCCGTAGGCTTCTTGAAGCCCAGGGCCTGGGCGGTCTGGAACCGGTCGATGAGATAGGTGGTGGTGGCCAGGGCGCCGGCCCCCAGGGGGCACTCGTCCAGCCGCTCCCGGCAGTCCTCCAGCCGGGTCACGTCCCGCTTGAACATGTTGGCGTAAGCCATCATGTAATGGCCGAAGGTGGTGGGCTGAGCCCGCTGGAGGTGGGTGTAGCCGGGCATGACGGTGTCCATGTGCTCCTTGGCCTGGCTGACCAGCACCTTCTCCAGCTCCAGGATCTGGCCGATGATGACGGGGATCTCCTCCTTCACGTACAGCCGGGTATCCACCGCCACTTGGTCATTCCGGGAACGGGCGGTGTGCAGACGCTTGCCCGCGTCCCCTACCCGCTGGGTGAGCAGGGTCTCGATGTTCATGTGGATGTCCTCGTTGTCCACGGAGAACTCCACCTTGCCGTCCTCAATGTCGGCCAGAATGGCTTTCAGACCGGTGACGATCTGCTCCACCTCGTGCTCCTCAATGATGCCCTGCTTGCCCAGCATCTGGGCGTGGGCGATGGAGCCGGTGATGTCCTGGCGATACAGCCGGGAATCGAACTGGATGGAGGAGTTAAAATCATTGACAAGGGTATCGGTTTCCTTCTGGAACCGGCCGGCCCATAATTTCATAATTATTACCTCACTCGTAAGTATAGAGTTGAGAGTGAAGAGTGGAGAGTGGAGAGACGGATGCCTTCTCATCTCTGCTCTTGACACACTCCGCTGAGTATAGAGTTGAGAGTGAAGAGTGGAGAGTGGAGAGACGGATGCCTTCTCATCTCTGCTCTTGACACACTCCGCTGAGTATAGAGTTGAGAGTGGAGAGTTGAGAGTGGAGAGACG
>CALXDY010000023.1 GCA_944387225.1 uncultured Oscillospiraceae bacterium
ATTCCCTGGATGACTTCGCAAAGCAGCTCGCCGTCCACAACCGCCGCTCCAACAACTTCCCTATGAGGCCTTTAGGTTGGCTTTCTCCCTCAGAGTTTACTGTCCAATATGTTTGACAAACCTACATGGGGGCCATCCCATGGCATGGGCAGGCGCCTGGGAGATGAAGAAGACGGCGGCTGGAGGGGCGGCGCCGGGGAGGGGACGGGAGAAGCGGACAGAAGGGAGACGACGCGGATTTTTGTGGTTTAGATGTGTCCGGCGGGTACATATTGAAATCCGGAAACAGTTATGATAGGATATGATCGATTTAGACTGGGAAGGAGCCTGCTGCGATGGGCATCCGCCGCCAGCACGAAAAGATAAAACTGTGAGGAAGACATGGTTGACAAGCTGAAAAAATATCAATTCCTGTTTGAGGAATTGGTAAAACGTGATTTCAAGAAAAAGTATAAACGCACGGTGCTGGGTATGGCCTGGAGCGTGCTTTCCCCGCTGCTGACCCTGTTGGTGATGAAAATGGTCTTTACCCAGTTTTTCGGCAGAACAATGGATCACTATACCACCTATCTGTTCTGCGGAAACCTGATTTTTTCCTTTTTCAGCGAATCCACCAGCCAGGGGATGCAGTCGCTGATGGACAACGCCAGCATTTTCAGCAAGGTGAACGTCCCAAAATATCTGTTCCTATTTTCTAAAAATGTTCAGACTCTGATCAACTTTGGTTTGAGCCTGTGCGTGTTTTTCCTGTTTTGCGTCATTGACGACATTACCTTTACCTGGAAACTGATTTTACTGGTGTACCCCATTGTCTGTCTGATCCTGTTCAATATCGGGGTGGGCCTGATTTTGTCCGCTCTTTTTGTGTTCTTCCGGGACATCCAGTATCTGTGGTCCGTATTCACCATGCTTCTGATGTATATGTCCGCCATTTTTTATACCATTGACAGCTATGATTACACCGTTCAATGCGCGTTCCTGCTCAATCCGGTCTATCTGTTTATCCGGTATTTCCGCAAGATCGTGATTGATGCCACCATCCCCACGGTCTGGTTCCATCTTCTGATGCTGGCCGACGTGATCATTGTGCTGGGAATCGGCTGCTGGATGTATAAGAAGTACAACACCCGGTTCCTGTATTATGTGTAATGGAGGCGCAAAATGAACGTTTTGGATGTGAACAACGTCTCCATTCGCTATATGACAGGAGATTTTAAGGAAATCGGCCTGAAGGAGTTTGTCATGCGTAAGCTGACGAAAAACTATCAGGTCAAGGAGTTCTGGGCGGATCGGGATATTACCTTCTCCCTGGAGAAGGGGGATATGCTGGGGATTATCGGCACCAACGGGGCGGGAAAATCCACCCTGCTTAAGGCCATCTCCGGGATCATGGAGCCAACCAAGGGCTGGGTCAGGCGGGAGGGCACCATCGCCGCCCTGCTGGAGCTGGCCAGCGGCTTCGACGGAGAGCTGACGGTGCGGGAAAACACCTATCTCCGCGGCGCTATGCTGGGCTACACCCGGAAATTCATGAATGACACCTATGACCAGATCATTTCGTTTGCGGAATTGAAGGAATTTGAGGACCGCCCCTTCAAGCAGCTCTCCTCCGGCATGAAATCCCGCCTGGCCTTTTCCATCGCCAGCCTGGTCCAGCCGGACATCCTGATTCTGGACGAGGTGCTGTCCGTGGGCGACGGGGCCTTCCGGAAGAAGAGCGAGGCCAAGATGCGGGAGATCATCGGCAGCGGCGCCACCACCATTTTGGTGTCCCATTCCATCAGCCAGGTGCGGGAAATGTGTACCAAAATCCTGTGGCTGCACAAGGGCCACCAAATCGAGTTCGGCGACGATGTCCAGGGAATCTGCGGCCGGTACCAGGAAATGCTGGATGGAAAGCGCAAGATAGAAGTCAATCACGGTTGAAAAAAGCTGTAAGCCCCTTTTCCGGGGCTTACAGCTTTTGCTTTCAAGCGATTTGGCGGCAGTGTGAAGGACCAAACTGCCGCCAAACGCGAAGGAAGGAGGAATTAGTAGATCAGATTCACCAGACCGGTGGAGAAGACGGGAACAAAAGTCAGGGCCATCAGGCAGAGGAACAGCAGCAGGTAGAAGGGTACCGCTTCCTTGATGAAGTCCTTGGTTTTGCACTCCGTCACGCCACAGGTTACAAACATCAGCGTGCCCATAGGAGGGGTGAAGGCGCCGATGGCGTTGGCGAAGATAAACACCATGGCGAAGTGGATGGGATCGATGTTGTAGGCGGTAGCGGTGGGGGCGAACAGGGGAACCAGCACGATCATGCTGGCGTTGCCTTCCACGAACATACCTACAAAGATCAGGAAGATGTCCACGGCCACCAGGAACAGCCACTTGTTGTCAATCACAGAAATCAGCCACTCGGTGAACTGCTGGGGAATGCGCTCCTTGGTCAGAATCCAGGAGAAGGTGGAGGCCGCGGCCACGATCAGCATAATGGAAGAGGTGGTGGTCAGGGTCTCCTTGATGCTCATGCCGAACTCCTTGGGACCCAGCTCGCGGTACCACAGACCCAGTACAGCGGCGTAGACGATGGCCACAGCACCGGCCTCAGTGGCGGTAAAGATACCCAGACGGACACCGCCGATGATGATAATGGGCAGGCAGAGGGGCAGGATGGCGGGACGGAATGCCTTCCAGAACATGGAGCCGGTCAGCTTTTCCTTCCGCAGAGGCATATAGCCCCGCTTGTGAGAGATCCGGGAAACCATGAACATCATGGTGACGCACAGCAGCATACCGGGGCCAAAGCCGGCGATAAACAGCTTACCGATGGAGACATTGGCGATGCAGCCGTAAAGGATCAGACCGATTCCGGGAGGAATCAGGGGAGTGATCATACTGGAAGCGGCGGTGACCACGGTGGAGAAGGCCTTGCCGATGCCGTGGCGCTCCATCTCAGGCACCAGCATTTTTGATTCCATGGCGGCGTCAGCCAGCGCGGAGCCGGACAGACCGCCCATCAACGTGGAAAGGAGAATGTTTACCTGGGACAGGCCACCGTACATGCGGCCGGTGGCTACGGAACAGAAGTCCATGATCCGCTTGGTAACGCCGGTGTAGTTCATCAGAATGCCGGCGCAGACAAAGAAGGGGATGGCGAGCAGGGTAACGCTCTCTGTGCCGGTAATGGCCTGCTGACCGAAGACAGCCGGCGTAATGTTCGGATTCAAAATAAAGTAGACGGCCGACGAGCCCAAAACCGCGGCAAAAACGGGTACCTTCATAAACAGGAGAACCAGCAGGGCCACGACCATGCAAATGACTGGTGTATTCATCTGTTATCCCTCCCCGTCATTCATCTGGGTGCGGCCGCCCAGAAAGGTATCCTTTACCGTCATGTAAGTGTAGCTGATGAGCATCAGCACGATGGACACGGGAGCGACCCCGTAAACCACAGCGTAGGGAACTTTCAGAATGGGAGTCTTTCTCCCGGTGCTGGCGATTACCTGGATAAAGTCAATGCTGCGGAAGAAGAAGTAGATCAGGATCGCGTACATCAGAATAAAGATGATGACCTCCACCACACGCTTTACCGTCTTGGGAAAGGCGTCCACCAGAATTTCAATGGCCACATGGCTTCTGGTGTGGAAGGCGACAGACGCGGCCAGGAAGGTGATCCAAACCATGCAGGCCAGCTGAAATTCTTCCTCCCAGGTAAAAGGAGCGCTGAAACAGTAGCGGGCGATAACACCTAAAAAGGTGCACAGGATCAAAGCGACCAAAATTGCGCCGGCCAAAATGGTCTCCAATTTGACCAGGGCGTCCAATAGTTTCTTCATAGATTTATCTTCCTACTGGGATTAGAGGGGAGGCAGGGCCATGGCCCTGCCTCCGTTAAGCGGATCGTGCGCCTTACTTGCCCATGGCGGCCTGGGTGGTCTCGTACAGACCATCGCTCCAGCCGAAGGTGCTGCCCATCTCATAGAAGGACTGGCCAGCCTCGCGCCACTCGGCGACCTGCTCCTCGGTGAGGTCAGTGATCTCCACGCCGGCGTCCACCATCAGCTGGCGGTACTCCTCGTCGGCGGCGGACTGCAGCTCGTTGTTGTACAGGCCGGCCTCCTCGGCGGTGCTCTTCAGGATCTCCTGCTGCTCCTCAGTCAGAGTGTTCAGGTAGTTGGTGCCGATGCACCAGGTGGTGAAGTTCTTGATGTGGCCGGTCATCAGGATGTACTTGGCGACCTCCTGGAAGCTCTGGCCGTAGAGGGTGGACAGGGGGTTCTCAACACCGTTCAGGGTGCCGTTCTGGAGAGAGGTATACACGTCGCCCAGAGCCATGGGGACGGCGGTGGCGCCCAGAGCGTTGAAGCCCTGTACGTAGATCTCGCTGCTGGCCAGACGGATCTTCAGGCCCTTCAGGTCGGCGGGGGTAACCACCTTAGTGGTGGTCATCAGCTCGCGCTCGCCGTAGATCCAGTTGGAGGCCAGGATGGTCAGGCCCTTGTCGGCCAGCTCCTGGCACTTCTCAGCGTACCAGTCGCTGTCCAGCAGTGCCCACACGTCGTCCCAGGTCTCGAAGAAGAAGGGGCCGTACAGGATGCCCATGTCGGGTACGCCGTACTCAGCATAGAAGGCGCCGTCGGCGATGGTGATGATGTTCTCACCCATGACCATCTGGTCGATCAGCTCACTCTTGGAGCCCAGGGCGCTGTTGGCGAACAGCTCCAGCTTCATGGTGCCGCCGCTCTGCTCCTCTACCAGCTCAGCCCACTTCTCCACGGCCTGGCCGATGGGCTCATCCGTGGTGTTCTCAAAGCCCACCTGGATGGTGACCACGTCGCCGGAGGGCGTGCTGCCGGAGGAGGGGGTGCTGCCGGAGGTGCTGCTGTCGGTGGTGCTTCCGCATCCGGCCAGGATGCCGAGGCTCATGGTGGCGGTAAGCAGCATAGCGAGACTCTTTTTCATTGCAATCTTCCTTTCTTTCTCTTTTGGTGGTGTCAAAACTCAAACTCAGCTTTGACGATGTTAGCGGAATGCTGATCCATATCTTGAAATGCGGCGGACGCATCCTGCACGGAGTATGTACGGGAGATCAGACGGGTCAGATCGACAAAGCCCTCCCGAACCAGCTTCATGGTGGCGGCAAAATCGTCCTTTGTGGCGCCGCGGCTGCCGAACATATTCAGCTCCTTCCTCTGGATGGAGAGGAAGTTGAAGTCCACGTTGTGCTTTGCCACACCGATGACCACAACCCGGCCTTGGCTGGCGGCGGCATTCACACAGTCCAGGAAGGTGGACGGGGCGCCCACCGCTTCCACGGTCACGTCAAAGCCGTCGTCTCCGGTGATCTCCTGGGTGAATTTGGCCAGGGCGTCGCCGCCGTCGTTCACAAATCCACCGTCCAGGTTGAACTCCCGGACCGCCAGATCCACCTTGTCCGGCGCCACATCCGTGATGTATGCCTTGGCGCCGAAGCTGCGGGCCGCCACCGCAGCCAGAATTCCGATGGCGCCGGCTCCCACCACCAAAACCTTGTCTCCGGGCTTTACATTTGCCCGGGAAACACCGTGATAGCTGATGCAGAACGGCTCGATCAGCGCCAGCGCCCGGGGCTCGATCCCCTGGCCGTCATAGAGACGCTCGATGGGCATGGTGAAGTAGTCGCTGAACGCGCCCTCCCGCTGGACCCCCATGGTCTCGTTGTGGACGCAGGCGTTCACGTAACCCCGGCGGCAGCTGTAGCAGGAGCCGCAGTTGAAGTAGGGGTTGCCGGTCACCACCATCCCGGGGCGGATGCCGAACGCATTTTCTTCCACTTCAACCACCTGGGCGGCAAACTCATGGCCGATGGTGCGGGGGTAGCTGACGTAAGCAGACTGGCCGCGGTAGGAGGCCAGGTCGCTGCCGCAGACGCCGCCTACCAGCATTTTCAGCAGCGCCTCCCCCTTCTGAGGGGTGGGAACCGGCCGCTGCTGGGTTTCAGCAGCGCCGGGCTGCGTGATGACAATGGATCTCATGGAATTCGTTCATCCCCTTTCTGTCAGAAACGAATACCGGTTAGTGAACTTCCGTCATGTACTGAGGCAGGAAGCGGAAGCCCCAGCCGTTCCCCTCACGCTGGATGGCAAAGCCATTCTGAATGGTCATGGGCTGGTCGATGATAGCGTCAATCCAGTCGAAGCTCTCAGCACCGTAAGGATTGGCCACAGTGGCCAGCAGGGGCACGTCATAATCCTTGTAGTAGTGGGGAAGCACGGGGATGTTATACGCGTTGGCCAGAGCCGCGCTGTCCCGCCAGGCTTCCACGCCGCCCAGACGGATCAGGTCTGGCTGCCACAGATCCAGCGCCCGGCGGCCGATCAGCTCCCGCAGGGCTACCGTGTTGTACTCCCGCTCGCCCATGGCAAGGCTGATATGGGTCTTGGCGTGGATGGTGGCGTAGCCCTCGAAGTCGGTATTGACCACCGGCTCCTCAAACCAGAAGATGCCCAGATCCTCCACCTGGCTGATGAGCTTGACGGAGCTGGGCACGTCCATGCCCTGGTTGGCGTCCATCATGATCTTCAGGTCGGGGCCCACGGCCTCACGCACCAGGTGCAGGCGGCGGATATCCCGCTCCATGTCAGGGCTGCCCACCTTGATCTTGACGGCAGTGAAGCCACGCTTCTTGTAGTTGACAACCTCGTCCACCAGCTCCTCATCGGAATAGCTGATCCAGCCGCCGCTGCCGTAAACCGGGATGGGCTTTCTGTGGCAGCCGAACATGCGGTAGATGGGCTGGTCGTTGGTGCGGCTCCAGGCGTCCCACATCGCCACGTTCAAAGTGGCCAGAGCCCAGCGCTGCAGACCCACGATGCCGAAATACTCGCTTTCGATCTCGTAATCCTTCTGGACCTGAGCCGTCTCGAATACGTGGTAGTCCCGATCCAGAATGAACTTCTTCAGATCCTTCAAAGCGCCCTCAATGGCGCCGGGGCTGTAGTGGAAGCTGAGCAGATAGCCCTGTCCCACAACGCCGCCGGCGGTCTCTACCTCCAGCACATAGAAAGCGATCTTACTGATGTCGTGAGTGGAGTCGGCGATGGGGTGGCTCAGCTTGCTCACGGCCTGATAAATTCGGATATCTTTGATGCGTGTCTGTTTCGTGTCCATAACTGATATTCCTTTCCACGGTTTTTTGGCCGTTTGATATATCACACACATTATAGCAAGTCCTGAAATATAAATCAACCTAAAATTCTCTCATTTCCCTCTTGTTTTTTGTCCAAATTTTTCATATTATAATTGTGAGAATCGACAAGAAAGAAAGTACGTTCTATTTTCTTGCTCGAATGATATGTGGGGGGATCTGGATGCTGGAAGCAAAATTAAAGCCCATGGCCAACCAGGCATATGAAGCGCTTTTCCAGAAAATCATGTACTGCGAGTATGCGCCGGGGCAGGAGATCAACGAGAAGCAGCTGGTGGAGGAGACCGGGTATGGCCGGACCCCTTTGCGGGAAGCGCTGCTCCTGCTGAAAAAAGAGGGGATGGTGGACATATTCCCCAGAAAGGGAATGCGGATCGCTCCGCTGACCGAAAAAAGGGTGAGCGATCTGTATCAGGCCAGAAAGTTTATTGAGCCCACGGTTACGGTGGAATACAAGACCCTGTACTCCAAGGCCAAGCTGCTGCAGTTTCAGCAGCGGTTCCAGCAGACGCTCCAGGCCAAAGATCTGGACCGCTTCCTGTTGGACGTGGAGTTCCATTCCTACCTGATTTCCATTATGGACAACGGTGTGCTGATGGATATGTACAGCAATCTGATGGTCATGCAGGTGCGTCTGGCGATGTACGCGTCCCTCCATAACGCGCCGGCCTCCCAGGAAGCTGACCTGACCCAGCACACCGCCATCATCGAGGCGCTGCTTCGGGAAAACGAGACGGACATCCGGGATTCCATCGTCCTGCATATCAACCATTCCATGATCCGGTCTCTCAATGCCATTCGGGCGTCGGCCCAGTAATTGGTTGAAAAAACCGGCCGAAACGCTGATCAGCAGCGTTTCGGCCGGTTTTTTGTTACAGAATCCCAAAACGGGCGAAGGCCTCCGTGGCGCTCATTCCGTTCTCAATGGCCTGGCGGACCTTTTTCTCTCCGCTGGCCTTCTCCAGCGCCCGGCAGACGCATTCCTCCACGGCCCGCCTGGGGATGATGACCACGCCGTCCATGTCGCCGAACACCAGGTCTCCGTCCTGTATGGTGACCTGTCCGATCTCAATGGTGCAGCGGAAATCCACCACATTGGTCCGGATGGAGGAGTCCTGAGCCCAGCAGCCCCGGGAAAAGACGGGGAAATTCTGCTGCAGCACCTGGGGCGTATCCCGGGTATAGCCGTCCAGCACCGCCCCGGCTGCCCCCCGGGCTTTCGCTGTGGCGGTGAGCAGTTCCCCCCACAGGGCGCTGTGGTCGGCGCCGGTAGCCAGATAAATGTCGTTTTTCTTCAGATGATCCAGCGCTTCCGTCAGGTAACCGAAGGGCTTTTTCTGTTTGCCATACACGTTATGCTCCAGCACCGTGCAGGCCCAGCCCGCAACCTTCATTTCCTCCCGGAGCGGTCTCAGCTCAGGGGGCAAAAACTGGTGGACAAAGCCCATATCGTCCAAAATATCCCCCACCACCGGAGTATAGAGTTTCTCCTTCATGAGGCGGAACAGTTCCTCGTCGCTCTTCCATAATTCCATAAATTCCAGTTCCTTCCATATGTCAATATTGTGCGCATTAGATTATTTATTCTTTTCTAATATATCACTTGAATTATAAAATATGCTGTGATATAATTCAAGTGCTTTTTACTAAAATACATTTGCTGACTGGGGGAGTATCGGTGATAATAACGAAATTTGAGACCTGGTGGGTCAATCGGGACCAGTGTTTGTTTGATGAAAAGCGTCAGGGCGGCGCGAAAATGGGCTGGGACGTCATCGCCATCAAGCTGACCACCGACACCGGCGTGGAGGGGATCGCCACGTGCATGGCGGCGCGCAGCGGCGGGGTAAGTGAAAACTATCTCCACGACAGCATCGCCCCTGTGGTGCTGGGCCGGGACCCCCACGACCACGAAGCCATTTTCTATGAACTGTGGAACGTAGACCGGCATGAGGCCTTTTTCCCGGTGTTCCTGCCCGGTCCGGTGGATGTGGCCCTTTGGGACATTTGCGCCAAGGCGGCGGGCCTCCCTCTTTATAAGTATCTGGGCGGTTGCCGGAACAGCCTGCCTGTCTATGCCAGCGGCAACTTCCACGGCACCGTCCAGGAATATGTGGATGAGGCCCTGCGGTACAAGGCCATGGGGATCCCCGGCTATAAGGCCCATCCCGGCGGGCCGGTGGAATTTGACCTGGAGGTGCATCAGGCCTTGCGGGACGCGGTGGGGCCCGATTACATCCTGATGAGCGATCCGGTGGGTGAGTACACCATGGGGGACGCGGTCAAGGTGGGACGGCAGCTGGAGCGGCTGGGCTACCGCTGGTTTGAGGAGCCCTTCCGGGATTTTGAATTGTATAAGTACAGCGAGCTGTGCCGTACCCTGGACATTCCGGTGGCGGCCACCGAGACCACCCGTGGATGCCACTGGGGCGTGGCCCAGGTCATCGCCCAGCGGGCGGCGGACATTGTCCGGGCTGATGTCAGCTGGAAGGACGGAGTTACCGGTACGCTGAAGATCGCTCATCTGGCGGACAGCTTCGGAATGAACTGCGAGCTGCATACCACCACCATGAATTACATGGATCTGGTCAACGTCCATGTGAGCTGCGCCATGCGAAACTGCGAATTTTTTGAGTATTTTGTGCCGGAGGACAACTACCGTCTGCCTATGAAGGGGGATCTGCCCATCCGGGATGGGCGGATCTATGTGCCCGACGTCCCGGGGGTGGGCGCTGAGCTGGACTGGGATCTGATCGAGAAAAACTGCCGCAGCTATCGCTGCCAGGAACTTTAAAAGCTTATAAAGAAAGAGGTACAGACAATGGATGAGTTAAAGGGCCGTGTTGGAATCGTTACCGGAGGAAGCAGCGGAATTGGGTACGCCATCTCAAATGTTCTGGCTCAGGCCGGGGCCACTGTCTACGCGGTGAGCCGCACGGGGGGCGTCAAGGCGGGCATGGAGCCCAGTGCCCCCGGCGTGATTCATGTGCAGGGAGACGTAACCGATTATGCCGGGCTGGAAGCACTGGTTGCCAGACTGGCCGGTGAGAAGGGCCTGGATTTTCTGGTCAATGACGCGGGCATTACCAAAAAGTGCCGGGCGGAGGACTTCCCCATGGAGGATTTCGAGCACATTCTCCAGGTGAATGTGTCCAGCATTTTCCGTCTGTGTCAGCTGTGCTATCCCTATCTGAAGGCCAGCCCCCACAAAGGGCGGATCGTCAACATCAGCAGCATGGCCGCCCATCTGGGGTTCAGCGAGGTGGTGCCCTACTGCACCAGCAAGGCGGCAGTGTGTGGGATGACCAGAGGGCTGGCGGTAGAGTGGGCCAATGACAACCTGTGCGTCAACAGCATCGCCCCCGGCTGGTTCCCCAGCGAGATGAGCAAGCAGGTCATGACCCCGGAACGGAAGGCGGCTATTCTGGCCCGGATGCCCGTCCACGCCTTCGGGGACCCCACAGATCTGGGTGAGATGGCCAAATTCCTGTTGGGAGACGGCGCAAGCTATATTACCGGCCAGGACTTTGCCGTGGATGGCGGCGCGTTGGCCTTTGGATTTTAAATGAAAAAGCCCCGCTGTGAAATCGGTTGATTTCACAGCGGGGCTTCGTTCGCAATGACGGAACATCCCTTGTTTTTGGAGCCGGGCGCGAGGGTTATTTCCGGCTGGAGGCCAGGGAGGAGAACATGGCCACGGAGAGGATGATCACGCCGCCGATGATCTCCCGGACGCTGGGGGCTTCCCCCAAAAACAGCAGCGCGAACAGGATTCCGTATACGGTTTCCATACCGGAAATGATTCCGGCGGTCTGGGCTTTGACGTTTCGCTGGGCGGACACGTACAGGGAGTGGGCGATTGCGGTGCAGATCAATCCGATGGCCCCGATTCCCACAAGATTTTGTACCGTCCAGTTGACGGGAACCAGCAGCAGCGCCGGCAGCAGCACCACAGCGGCGGCGCCCTGCTCATACAGGCAGATGGTTCTGGACTCATATATACCGGAGAGGTAGCGGTTGGACAGAGACATGACGGCATAGGTCAGGGCGGAAATCAGGCCCCACAGAATGCCCAAGGTGATTTGATTGTCCAGGGAGAAGTCGGGGATGGTGATACCCACGCCCAGCAGCAGCACGGCGGCGCAGGCCAGGCTGCGAAGGCGCAGCTTTTCCCGAAATACCAAGGGCTCCAGAAAGGTGAGGAAAAGAGGAAAGGCGGAGAAGGTGATGGTGGACACGGCCACGGAAGCCGTTTGGGCGGATTGGAAAAAGGCGGTCCAGTGGACGGCCAGGATCACCCCTGTCAGCACAGCCACGGCATAGTCCTTGCCGCTGTTGAGTTTCAGTTTGCTTTTTGTGATCCGGGAAAGGATCAGCAGGGTGATGGAGGAGCAGACCACGCGCCCCCCTGCGATGACCACCGCCGGGGCGTCTACAAACCGTCCCAGCACGGCAGACATACCGAACATCATGACGGCAATATGGAGCAGCATCACGCTGTTTCTTGCGTTAATCGGAACATTCCGGGTCATCCCTGATACGTCTCCCTTCCAAATGGACCAGGCTGCGCTTCCCTGGACTTCCGACGCCCGGTTTGTGGGACGATTTTGGGGGAATCGCGGGAATGTGCTGCTTTGAGTATAGTACAGCCCGTTTCCGGTTTGCAATAGCTTCTTGCATAAATCGAAAATCTGTGCCAACACTCCGAGAAGAAATACAGGATGGTATATGTGGGGACTGGCTCAAAGGAATGTCTTCTTGGCGGAAATATGACGAGCCGGTGATGTTCCGGATGTTTCTCATATGGTATAATAACTGCAGAGCAGTTATTGCCCTTTGCTTTTGTGTCACACCTTTGCGGTGCGGCTGAAAAACGACGCTGGGTACCATAAGAGACGGATTAGGAGGGGCCTGAATGTATCGAGTACTGTTGGTAGACGACGATCCCCACATCCAGGCGGCCAATGAGGGATATTTGACGAAGCAGGGCTACCAGGTCTATCTGGCGGCAAATGGGCCCGACGCCCTGCGGATTGCGTCCACTGCCGCGCTGGATGCTGTGGTTTTGGATTTTGACATGCCCGGCATGGATGGGGTGGCCGTCTGCCGCCGCCTGCGGGAGGTCAGCCAGGTGCCGGTGATTTTCCTTTCCGCCTACGCCAGGACGGACGACCGGATTCGGGGCCTGATGGCAGGAGGGGACGACTACCTGGGCAAGCCATACTCCCTGGTGGAGCTGGAACTGCGTCTGCGCCTGCGGATCCATCGGTACCGCCATGTTTCCAGCGGCGATGTGCTGTGCTTTGGGGAGCTGGAAATCGACCTGGGGCTGCGGGAGGTGCGCTATCAGGGCGCATCCATGGAATTTACCACCCTGGAGTTTGATTTGCTGGCCTTCCTGGCCAAAAATCCCGGGCAGGTTTTCTCTTATGAACAGCTGCACAACGAGGTATGGCGGGCCCCCATCAACCAGGGGCTGCACAACATCCAGGTGTGTATGGCCCGGGTGCGTCAAAAGCTGGACCGTCTGTGCCCCGGCATCCACTATATTGAAACGGTGCGCCGGAAGGGCTACCGCTTTCAGGATGTGGAACCATAAAAAACCGCTCCGGAACCATCCGAAGCGGTTGGAAATGGATTTTGGATTATGGCTTTCTGCGGAGCATCCAGACCGCTCCGGCGGCAGCCCCGGCGCACAGGATCAGGCCGCCCGCGGCCAACATGACCTGGCTGGATACAGCCGGGGAGGCGGAGGTTTGGGTCACCTCGGCCCCGGTGCCCTCCGGTTCCGGCTCCTCCACAGTGGGGGAAAGAGGGAGAGGCTCTGTGGTCGTGCCGGCCGCCTCGTCCTCAGAATCGTCCGTTCCCTGATCCGGGGGATTGGGCAGCGGCGTTGGCTGGGCCTGGGAAAGGTCGCTTCCCTCCAGCCGGGCAGGATGCTCAGGCTGGACGGCGGACGGTTCCGAAGGAACGGTTTCGGGGGCAGGCTGCTGCTCCTCCGTGCTGCCGTCCTCTGTTTGGAGGGGCTGCTCTGTCTCCGGAATCGGCTCCTCCGGCTGGGCGGGATCCGGGATGGCGTTGCCCGGCACAGGCTCTATAGCGGTGGAGTTGTCCGGACGGGGCACGAACTCCGGCTCACGGTCAGGGGAGCTGGGGGTGGTACTGCCGCCCCGGTTACCGCCTGAGTCCTCGCTGTCCTCGGACGGACCAAGCGGAACGGATTCCGACTGCCAGTAGGCATACGGGTCGGACCAGGGATCCTCTGCGGCGATCCGGAAGAGACGGGGGGAATCATCGGGCAGTTTGAACACGCAGGCCCAGCCCCCGCCCTCCACTTCCACGAGAAAGAACGAATCCTCAGCCGTCCAGCGCACCCAGGTTTCTCCACCATCGGTGGAGGTCTCGCCCCATACGTCGGCAAATTCCGGCAGCTCCGGAACGGTCAGATGGACGGTGGGCACCGTGGAGCCCTTCCACTCCGCGTCGGTTACCACCAGGGCGCCGGGGGTGAACCAACTTACTGCAATCTCCAGGGGACGCAGGCTGGGCAGAGGCTGACCCTCCCCGTCCAGAAAGACGCCGGTAAGGGTCAGCGCTCCGTCGGTACGTCCGTCATAGCCGCCCAGGTTCCAGGACAGGGAGACCTCCACCCGGTCCTCCCGCCCCTGCTCCTGAAGATCCACATACGTGGAGGCGGGCAGCAGGTCGCTGGTGAGGACGGTGCCAACTTGAAGCCAAAGGTCGTCCGGGCTGTCATAGGCGTTGTTAACCAGCGGTCCGGCCCACTGGATCAGGCCGTCCGCCGCTGTGACGTCCGTGAACTCTACGGATCCCCCGGTTTCCTGGATAATCGTGGGGCCCTCCCCCTGGGGAGACAGGACGGCGCAGGTCAGACGCAGATGTCCGCCGGCCTTTACCACGATGGAGCCTGTGCCGGTAATCACCGGGCTGGCCTCGGGGCCGCCTACCGACAGCGTCCCGATCTCCAGAGAGCCGCCGGCCTCCACCACCACCTGGCCGGTGAGCTCCACCGTCAGATTTCCGGGGTAGTAGCCTTCTTCATCCATGCCTGCAAAGGCGGGGGAGATGGTGGTAAAGCTCAGTGTTTCACCTTGCCCGATGACCTGTTGGCCCAGAGTGACGGTGTAGGATGCCACCTCCGGCTCCTGCTCATCGGTTTCCGGCAGCTCCGGCGGCTGGGCGTCGTCCTCCGGCAATTCCGGCTGTTGGGCGTCGTCTTCCGGCAGTTCCGGCTGCTGGGCGTCGTCTTCCGGCGGCTCCGGCTGCTGGGTGTCATCTTCCGGCAGTCCGGACGCCTCTATGTGTGAGTCATGGCCGGGATCTGCCGGTACGTCTGCCGCCGCTGCGGATACGCTGCAGCTCCAGCAAAAGGCCAGCAGGCAGATCAAAGCCAGCGGCTGTTTCAGCGGCATCTTCATCGTTCCATTCCTCCTGTGGGGTGACGTTATGGGAAAACAAATCAAAGTTCAGGTCCTGCTTTTGGCCGCCGTATTACTGGTGGGGGTGGGGATTTATGCCCTGCTGTACCGCGTAGATAACAAGTATACCGCCGCCCTGCCGGGCGGGTACGGCTACAACGTCCTGCAGGACGACCCGGAGCGGGTGGCCTTTCTGGTGGATGGCTGGGAGTACTACCCCGGCCAGCTGCTGGAGCCCGCGGATTTTGAGGGGGGCGTTTCGCCGGAGCAGTATACCTATGTAGGGCAATACGGGAATTTTTCTGCCCATTTGGGCAGCCCCTATGGGACGGCCACCTACCGGCTGATCCTGGAAAATCCGGGGAAGCCTGTGGAGCTGGCTCTTTACCTCCCGGAGCTGCTGTGCGCCGG
This sequence comes from uncultured Oscillospiraceae bacterium, assembly GCA_944387225.1. GTDB lineage: Bacteria > Bacillota > Clostridia > Oscillospirales > Oscillospiraceae > Lawsonibacter. Next base: position 15,022 of record CALXDY010000023.1, read on the forward strand.
GCGGATCTACATCAACGGCGCGCTGGTGGGAGAACAGGGCAGCCTGGAGCCCTACGCCCCCAGGGTGATGGACGGGGTATACGCCCTGAGAGCAGAGGGGAGCACGGAAATCGTCATACAGTGTGCCAACTTCACCCATTACTACTCCGGGATGTATTATCCGCCGGCGGTGGGCACCCCGGGAGCCGTGACAAGAATGCTGGTCTCCCGGCTGGCTGTGTACGGGTTTTTGTGCTTTACCGCCCTGGCCATCGCCCTGTTCCATCTGGTACAGTGGCTGCTGGGACGGGACAGGCTGACCAGATGGATGGGGCTGCTGAGCCTGCTGTTCGCCCTGCGGGTTTGCTATCCCTTTGTCCGTGGTCTGGGCATCCCCTTCATCCGGCCGCTGTACGCCCTGGAGGACGTGTGCGGCAACGGGGTGCTGCTGTGCGCGGTGCTGATGGCGGGGGAACTGTCCGGCTGTGCCGGAGCCAGGTACCACCGCTGGGGTGCGGTGCCGGCGGCAGCGGGGCTGTGCCTGATTACGGCGGTGTTTCCGGTATTCATTTTACCATATGCCCCCAGCTTCATCAACCTCTACGGCATGCTCCTTTTCCTGTGGAAGCTGGCGGCGGGGGTCTATCTGCTGTATCTGTCCGGCTATGCTCTGTCCCAGGACAGGATGCTGGGCCATTACCTCCTGTGCGCGGCGGGGCTGTACGGCCTGTCTGTGGCGGCGTCGGTGGCGTCGGCCAATCTGTTTGAGCCCATCCGCGGAGCCTGGCTGGAGGAATACGGCGGGTATGGCCTGGTGCTGGGCTTTTCCGCCCAGATGGTGCGCCATGAGGTGTTGCTGACCCGGGAAAACCGGCGCCTGACCCTGCACCTGCAGGAGGAGGTGGAGCGAAAGACCAACAGCCTGTCCGTCCTTTTGTCTGAGCGCCGGGAGCTGCTGGCCAACCTGCTCCATGATCTGAAAAATCCCCTGTCCGCCCTGCGCAGCTATGGGGAGCTGGTCCGCAGCGGCAACGAAGCTCTTGATCCGGAGACTGCAGGCTACCTGAACGCGCTGCTGGACCGGGTGGAGGTAGTGGGCGACCGGTTCGACGTTCTGCAGGACTTTTCCAGGGGGGAACGGGGCATGCACCCGCCGGAATCCATCTGCCTGAACCGGTATCTGCGGGCGTTTTATGAGGCCAATCGTCCGGATATGGAGGTTTCCGGCCTGTCCTTCCGGCTGCGCCTGCCGGTGGAGCTGGTGTGGGTGCAGGGCAGAAAAGAACGGCTGGACGTGGCCCTGGAAAACCTGTGCTATAATGCCCTTTCCTTCACACCCCCGGAGGGACAGGTCACCCTGGAACTGGCTCTGGAGGATGGGATGGCCGTCATCACCGTGGGGGACACCGGAGCGGGCATCCCGCCGGAGGATCTGCCCCATATATTTGAGCGGGGCTTTACAAACCGGGAGGATGGCAGCGGGGACGGCCTGGGGCTGTACCTGGTTCGGATCATCGCCCTGGAGCACGGAGGCTCGGTGGAGGCGGAATCCCGGCTGGGACGGGGAAGCTCGTTTACCATTCGCCTGCCGGCGGAATGACCCATGTATGCGTTCGCCCCCCTGCTATAGGCAGGGGGGCTTATTTGTCCCCGGGCTGCTTCCGGGCGGCGGCGCCCAGACGGAGGCCGATGATCTCCACAACCAGCGCACTGATGAAAAAGGGCACGAAGTAGGTGGCCAGACGGTAGAGAATCAGCACGGAGGACACATCCGCCAGGCTGAGATAGGGAGAGAAAAGCAGCAGGAAGGCCGCCTCCACCGACCCCATCCCCGCCACGTTGGGCAGGGCGCTGGAGATGACGTAGGTCAGGGCGGACAACACCTGCACCTGAAGCAGGGAGAGGCCTTCAATCCCAATGGAGCGGGCGCACAGGTAGGGGATGGAGTAGAGGGTGAACAGCTTGAGGGCGTTGATGCCTACGCCTGTCCACAGCGCCCTGGGGGTGTGCAGCAGATCCCCGGCGCCCAGATACAGTGTCTCCGCCTGCCGTTTCAGCCGTCTGGCCCGGTCTGCCCACCGGGGCCTCCCCTCCGGCCGCTGCAGCCCCCTGGAGATCAGCTGGTAAAACCACCGCCAGGTACACAGCAGGATCAGCAGAATGATAATCCCGATGCAAACCAGATAACCAAAGGTCACATAGGGGAGCAGGTTGGGATGCTGCCGGAACAGAGCCCGCCCGCCCAGAAGGAGCATGACCCCGCCGTAAAGCAGGATGGAGGTTTTGTGAAGCACGTATTCCATGCTCATGATCCCCGCCGCCTCTCCCAGAGCGATGCCCTGGCGGTACAGGTAGGCGCTCTGCATGGGAATGGTGCCCACCGCCAGGGTGACCACGTTTCCGAATACCCCTACCCATGTGGCCCCCATGGCCCGGGAGAAGGAGAAGCCCTTGTGCTTCCGCCGGACCAGCTGGAAGCAGATCAGCCCCTCCAGCCCCTGGTAGACAACCCCCAGCAGGAGGGCGCAGGCCACCCCGATCCCGCTGGCCGCCAGGATATTGTGCAGGATCTCCTGGTAATGGTTCCGGAAGACCAGCCAAAGAAGGACGGACAGGGTCAGAAAACTGAGGACGGCGGACAGAAGATATTTTTTCTTCTGGGCGGGTTTTGGTTTCATGAAAGCACCTCAAACAACGCGTTTCGGACAGCTGGCAGGAGGTACGGGAAGACACTGTCTTTGCAGCTATGATAGCATCTTTTGTTCCCGGCGGCAAGAATGCGGGAAGTTTCTGAGAATATCCTGTAAAATGATGGATTTTGCTCTGCTTTCTGGAAAAAATAAAGGAAAACAGGACATTTTTGTTGCAAAAACGGAAGATTTTACTTGACCTATGGACACCGGTGTGTATAATGAAATTAGAATCATTCTAAAATGGTGTTGAAGCAGATGACGAAGTACGGGAAGGAAATCCTGGCGCTGATCGAGGCCTCCCACGACCATCTGACTGCGGAGCAGGTATTCCACGCTTTGCGGGAACGGTGTCCGGGGGTGGCTCTGGCCACCGTCTACAACAACCTCAACCGCCTGTGGCAGGAGGAACGGATCCGCAAGATATCGGTGGAGGGGATGCCCGACCGGTATGACCGGATCCGCCGCCATGACCATGTGGTGTGCAAGGGGTGCGGCAGGCTGCTGGATGTAGATCTGGGGGACCTGACCGCCCAGCTGGAGCGGGCGGCGGGCCGGCCCATTCTGGCGTATGACCTGAAGCTGATCGATCTGTGCCAGGCATGCAGAGAAAAAGAGAAAGAAAGGTGAGGAAGCTGAACCATCTGCCATTATCTGTCCGCGTGCCCATCGAGGCGGACAACCCCAGCATCCAGCGCTGGGAAGAGAAGTGCATCCGATGCGGGATGTGTAAGGAGGTCTGTACCAACCGGATGGGGGTGCACGGTACCTATACCTTCCAGGAGACCGGAGGGAAGGCCGTGTGCATCTACTGCGGCCAGTGCGCCAACGTCTGCCCGGTGGACAGCATTACGGAGCGGGACGAGTGCCCCCAGGTGCGGCAGGCGGTGGCCGATCCGGACAAGGTGGTGGTGGTCAGCACCTCCCCCTCCGTCCGTGTGGCTCTGGGCGAGGAATTCGGCATGGAGCCCGGCGCCTTTGTGGAGGGAAAAATGGTGGCCCTGCTCCGGGCGTTGGGCGCCGACTACGTGCTGGATACCAACTTCGCCGCCGATCTTACGGTGGTGGAGGAGGCCAGCGAGCTGATCCGGCGGCTGACCCGGGACGAGGGGCCGCTGCCCCAGTTTACCAGCTGCTGTCCCGGCTGGGTGTATTTCGCGGAGATCTACGCTCCCGAGCTGCTGCCCCACCTGTCCACCGCCAAAAGCCCCATCGGGATGCAGGGTCCCACGGTAAAAACCTATTTTGCCCAAAACATGGACCTGGATCCCCAGAAGATTGTTCATGTGGCCCTTACGCCCTGCACGGCCAAGAAGTTTGAGGTTCGGCGGGAGGAGATGCACGCCGCCGCCGACTACCACGGCGTGGAGGGAATGCGGGACACCGACCAGGTGATCACCACCCGGGAGCTGGCCCGTTGGGCGCGGGAGGCCGGGATCGATTGGGACACCCTGGAGGATTCCCCCTACGACACCCTGATGGGACAGGCTTCTGGAGCGGGAGTCATTTTCGGCAACACCGGCGGCGTGATGGAGGCCGCTCTGCGTACCGCCTACTTCTATCTCACCGGCCGTCAGGCTCCCAAGGAGCTGCTGACGCTGACGCCGGTGCGGGGCTATGAAGGGGTGCGGGAGGCTCAGGTCGCCCTTGGGGATGTGACGGTAAACGCCGCGGTGATTTACGGCACGGCCAACGCCCGGGACTTTTTAAAGGAGATGAAGCGGGAGGGAAAGACCTACCACTTTGTGGAGGTAATGGCCTGCCCTGGCGGCTGCATCGGCGGCGGCGGGCAGCCCAAAAACCTGCTGGCCGACGGGGACCAGGTGCGGAAGAGCCGCATCTCCGCCCTCTATCGCAGAGACGGGGACATGGAGCTGCGCTCCAGCCAGGAGAATCCGGAGCTCAAGCAGCTGTACCAGCAGTTCTACGGTCAGCCCCTCAGTGAGCTGGCGGAGAAGATGCTCCACACCTCATACACGGACAGAAGCGGCCTGATCCAAAAGGACCGGAGGGACCAGATGAACCAGCAGCCTCAGACGGAGAGAAATCCGTCGGAAGCCGGGGAACGGCCGGAACCCGCCTCCGGGAAGGAACAGAAAGGAGAACAGACAACCATGAGCAAGTGGAAATGTAAGGTGTGCGGCTACGTTTACGAGGGCGAGAGCCTGCCGGAGGACTTTACCTGTCCCCTTTGCAAGCAGCCTGCCTCTGCCTTTGAGAAAATAGAGGAGGCCCCCGCCAAGCGCGGCAGCAAGTACGCCGGAACCCAGACGGAGAAGAATCTGGAGGCTGCTTTTGCCGGGGAGTCCCAGGCCAGAAACAAATACACCTACTTCTCCCAGGTGGCCCAGAGCGAGGGATATGAGCAGATTGCCGCCCTGTTCCTGAAGACGGCGGAAAATGAACGGGCCCATGCCAAGCTGTGGTTTGAGGAGCTGGGCGGACTGGGTGACACGGCGGAAAACCTGCGCCACGCCGCCGAGGGCGAAAACTACGAGTGGACGGACATGTATGACGGCTTTGCCAAGACCGCCGAGGAGGAGGGCTTCCCGGAGCTGGCTGCCAAGTTCCGGCTGGTGGCTGCCATTGAAAAGCGCCACGAGGAGCGCTACCGGGCGCTGCTGCACAATGTGGAGACCGCCCAGGTCTTTGAAAAGAGTCAGGTGAAGGTGTGGGAGTGCCGCAACTGCGGCCACATCGTGGTGGGCAAGGCGGCTCCTGAGGTCTGCCCCACCTGCCTGTACGCCAAGAGCTATTTTGAAGTCCACTGTGAGGACTATGAATAAGGGCTGGTAGAAGCCCGTCTGAAACAAACGGAAACTCCGTCCGGGGGACGGCAGGATGCTTTTCCTGCCGTCCCCCGTTTTTTCGCCGGGGATTTTTGTCCGTATCCGCTCTCAAAGCCCGGTTTGGGAAAATGAAAGAAATGCCGTCCGAACTTGCAAAGCTAAAATTTTAAGTTATTTTGCAAGTTCAGCCCCAAATATTTCCTGTATTATTGCATGTTAATAAAGTATAAGAGAAAAATTAAGCGAAAATTCGACAAATAATATAAAAATCATTGACATAGGTTAGACCATCTGATATATTGATTTCAACATACAAGAAAAGAAATAAAGTAATTCTGGATAACTGGAGAAAAAATGATGCAACATCAAAAAGGAGGGAACGGTATGTCAGACAAGCGGTATCGGGTGTCGGCAGATATCGGCGGAACGTTCACAGATTTGGTCTTTTATGACCAGGTCACAGGACAGTATAAGGCCGGAAAGACGCTGACGACGCCCAAAAATCTGTCGGACGCAGTGATGAATGGAATCGGGGCGGAGATCAAGGATTTCAGCGATATTGATTTCTTTGTCCACGGCACAACCTCTGGTTTGAACGCGTTTTTGGAGCGGAAGGGCGCAAGAGTTGCCCTGATCATGACCAAGGGCTTCCGCGACGTGTATGAGATCGCCAGAGGCAACCGTCCCCCCATGTTTGATATGCGCTACCGCAAGCCGGAGCCCCTGCTGCACCCCTGTGACTGCTTTGAGGTGGATGAGCGGCTGCTCACCAACGGCAAGGAGTACCGGCCGGTGGATCGGGACAGCGTAAAGGCGGCGGCGGAGGAGATCCGCAAGGGCGACTACACCTCCGTGGCGGTCTGCCTCATCAACGCCTATGAAAATCCCGCTCATGAGCTGGAGGTGGAAAAGCTGCTGGGTGAGTTCCTCCCCGGCGTGCCCGTCTCCCTGTCCCACCGCATCGCCCATGAGTGGCGGGAATATGAGCGCACCAGCAGCACCGTAATCAACGCCTACATCGCCCCCATCGTCCAGAAGTATCTGGAGCTGCTGGAGGGACGGATGCAGGGCCGGAATTTCCATAAGAACGTACATATCATGCAAAGCGGCGGCGGCGTTATCACCGCCGGTATGGCCAAGGAGATCCCCATTCAGACCCTGATGTCCGGCCCCGTGGGCGGCGCCGTGGGCAACCAGACCTATTCCCGCCTGCTGGGCTATCCCAACCTGATCGGCGTGGACATGGGCGGCACCAGCTACGACGTGAGCATGATCGTGGACGGTCACCCGGACATTTCCAACGAGGTGTACCTGGAGGGCTTCCCCATTCTGGTGCCCATGGTGAACATCCATACCATCGGCGCCGGCGGCGGCTCCATCGCCTGGATCGAGGCCGGCGGCCTGCGGGTGGGTCCCTCCAGCGCCGGCGCTGAGCCCGGCCCCGCCTGCTATGGCCGGGGCGGCAAGAACCCCACCATCACCGACGCCAATGTGGTGCTTGGCCATCTGGATCCCGACGGCTTCCTGGGCGGCGGGATGAAGCTGGACAAGGAGGCGGCCATTGAGGCCATGCGTACCGTGGCCGAGCCCCT
>CALXDY010000024.1 GCA_944387225.1 uncultured Oscillospiraceae bacterium
CAGATCGTGGCCCGCGCCCTGACCGAGCCCATGAAGCAGATCGCCGTGAACGCCGGCATCGACGGCTCTGTGGTGCTGGAAAACGTGAAGAACGCCAAGAAGGTGGGCTGCGGCTTTGATGCCTACAACGAGACCTATGTGGACATGATCTCCGCCGGTATCGTGGATCCCACCAAGGTGACCCGCTCCGCTCTGGAGAACGCCGCCTCCATCGCCAGCACCCTGCTGACCACCGAGGCCCTGGTCGCCGACAAGAAGGAGCCCGCCGCTCCCGCTCCCGCCGCTCCCGACATGGGCGGTATGTACTAATCGACACCGTTTAAACGCAAATGCCCGGTATCCATGTTCATGGATACCGGGCATTTTTCTGTCCTTTCTTCAACAAAAGGGGCCGGAGAAGCCATTGGCTTCTCCGGCCCAGAGGGGAAAAGGCTCCGACGGAATCAGGAGGGATCAATCAGGTCCGGCAGCACCGTCTTACCACTGGACGCGCTGACCAATGCCAAGCTCCTCAGCCTTCCGGCAGATCAAGTCAGCCACCGTAATGTCGTACAAGCCCATACCCACGGACTTGAACCAGGTGGTGGCATTCTGGGGATGGGGGTTGCCCCCCTTGCAATCGGCAATCAGGTCTTCCATGTACTTGACCCGATCCATAATCAATACGCCGGTGTCCAGGGGGATTTTCAAATCGCCGCTTTCCTCACAGGCGTAGGGCATCTCCGTATACACGTTCTTCACCAAACGGGACACCGCGTCAGGCAGCTCCCGCCGCTCCGGCCGCCAGGAGCCGATGGCCACGAAGCACTTCCCCTCCAACAGCTTTTCGTCGTCGGGGTACAGGGGATCGGTGGTCTGGGTGGCGGAAATCAGAATCTGGCTCTTTTCCGCCAGCTCTCTGGTGTCCCGGCAGGGGGTAATCTCAATCCCAGGGCGATCCAGCTTGGCCCGCAGCTTCTCCATAAAAGGTCCGTAATCCTTCCGGTAGGCGTCATACAGATAAATATGGGTGATGGGCCGCACATGACAGGCAAACAAGAGCTGGTGCAGCCCCTGGGTGCCGCAGCCCACCATGCCCACAGAGGATGCATGCTCAGCAGACAGGTACTTGACCGCCACGCCGCCGGATGCACCGGTCCGCATGGCCGTCAGGACGCTGCCGTCCAAAATGGCCTTGGTGGTGCCGGTCTCGCCGTCATTGACAATCATCAGTCCGCTGAGATAGGGCAGTCCCTTGGCCGGGTTGCCAGGGAACTCCGCCAGCATCTTTGTGCCAACGGCGCCGTCAATGAAACAGGGCATATACAGCATCAGGTTTCCGTCCCTGCCCGCTACATATCGATCCGGCATCACATAATTGCCCGCCCGGTGGATTTCATAGGCGCGCTCGATCCCGCCCATAATCTCATCCAAAGAAACACAGCGCCACATCTCTTGTTCATTCAAGATGATCATGCTACATCTCTCCCATTCCTTAAATTACTCACAAATCAACTATGATTAGTGTTCTCGCGAAAAAAAGACCCATACTGGCCAGGAAAGAAATCCGTGTCACTTGGTTCCTTTTTTCTTATCATAACCGTTGTATTCCCGGTTGTCAATATGGTTTATGTGTATTTCCCCGCAAATATTCCGTTATTTTTCCAAGCCTTATCCTATGGGTCCCCTCCTCCTTTTTCGTTAAATCAGCCAAATCTGTTCGCATGTTTCCCAACAGAATGGAAATTTTGTCGCGTGGCATCTTGACGGAACGATCGGAATATGCTACGATCACAGCGCAGTAACAAATCAGTATTGATTAGTGTATAGTTGGAACGAACCATTGGTCATGGGCAGGGCGTAATTCCGTACTTGGACAGACCCACTGTCCAAGTCACCGGTAGCCTGTCCAGCACCTGCTTCGCAGCCAAGCGTAAATAAGGCGATAAACACCTCCCAGTAGTAATGACAAAGAAAAGAGGGTCTCTATGAACAAACAGCAGCCCAGCATTTTAAACGATGTGATCGGCCCGGTCATGCGGGGCCCATCCAGCTCCCACGTTGCCGGCGCAGCACGTATTGGAGAACTGGTGCGCCAGTCGGTAGACGGCCTGATCCGGGACGTCATCTGTGATTTCGACGTCAACGGTTCCCTTGCAGAATCCCATGAAGGCCATGGTACCGATATGGGGTTCGCCTGCGGTCTGATGGGGCTTCCTTTGACTGACAGCCGTGTGGACCAGTACAACGCTCAACTGCAGAAGCACGGCATCCACCTGGAGTATCGCATTCTGGACTACGGAGCCGTACACCCCAATTTTTACCGCGTTTCCGTCACCTCACTCACCGGTCAGACTGTGGCCCTGGACGCCATTTCCACCGGCGGCGGGATGATCGAGGTCACCGCCCTGGAAGGCTTCCCCGTCCAGATGATGGGCGATTTCTACGAAACCTTCTGTTTCACCCAGTCCCCCGTCGGCGAGGACCTGGAGCGCAGGCTCATCGCTGCTCTGCCCTCTTTCGAGGCAGTCAGCGTATCCTCCAAGGGCGACGGAGTATGCATCAATATCAAAAGCTCCGCCCCCCTCACCCAGGAGGAAAAGGTGGCTCTGCAGGGCTTTTGGGATGTGCATCAGATGTTCTGCTTTACGCCGGTGCTGCCCACCCGATCCCGGATGGGATGTCAGGTCCCCTTTACCTGTGCCCGGGAAATGCTGGACTACAACCGGGACAAAGGACTGAGTATGTGGGAGCTGGCCGCCCTATACGAAAGTGTCAGAGGCAACACCACCCCGGAGCAGGTCATGGAGCAAATGGCTGAACTGGTGGATATCATGCGCACCGCCCGGGACACCGGGCTTGCCGGTACCGTGTATGCGGATCGGATCCTCCACTATCAGTCGAATCTCATTCAGAAAAACCGGGCCCGACTCATTCCCGGTGACATCATGAATGGAGTCATTCAGAACATCACCGCCATCATGGAGGCAAAAAGCTCCATGAATGTGATTGTAGCCGCCCCCACAGCGGGCGCCTGCGGGTGTCTGCCTGGTACGCTGCTGGCCGTGGAGGAGGCGCTGGGGCTCTCCCGGGAGGATACGGTAAAGGGCATGCTGGCCGCTGGGCTGCTGGGCGTATTCTTTACCGGAATGGCTACCTTTGCCGCTGAGGTGGGCGGATGCCAGATGGAGTGCGGCGCCGCGTCAGGCATGGCGGCTGCCGGCGTGTGCCAGATGATGGGCGGATCGGCTCAGGAATGCGTCAACGCCGCGTCCATGGCCCTTCAGGGGCTGACAGGCCTGGTGTGCGATCCGGTTGCAAACCGGGTGGAGGTACCCTGCCTGAACAAAAACATCATGGCAGGCATGAACGCCCTGAGCAGCGTCAACATGGCCCTGGCCGGCTTCGATCCGGTTGTCCCCCTGGACGAAACCATCGGCGCGGTGTACGACATCGGCACAAAGCTCCCCGGAGAACTGCGGTGTACCTGGGGCGGATTGGGCAAAACCCCCGCCTCCATGAAGATCCGGACCAATCTGGAACAGGCCAAATGCACCTGCTCCTGCGGCCAGAGATGATTCCCGTCCGAAAATGAGTGATGGCACGAAAAGGGGGCTTTGTCAAAGGCCCCCTTTTTGGTATAATAGGGGATATGAACTGGTAATCCCCGGTAATCCATATGGATTCCGGTCCGGCGGGAGGAACGAGAAGATGAAGGAACAGGAAGTTCAGGTGCTGCAGGCGGTTAAAAATGCAGGGATGCCTGTGGGCTCCATTCAGCTGAGCAAGGATCTGGAGATTCCCTCGGCCAGCATCGGCCGCATTCTGCTGAAGCTGGAGCAGCAAGGGCTGGTGGAAAAAATCCAAAACAAAGGACGGTACATCACGAAGAAGGGCGAGACTCTGCTCAATCAGCTCCGGCAGCAAAGTGAAAAGCTGTCCGCGGCAAAGCAGCTCATCGACGCCACGTCCGATATCCGTCAAACCGACCTGCTGGAGATCCTGGAAGTGCGTCGGCTGCTGGAGCCCTATACCGCCCGCTGCTGCGCCGAGAAGTTGACGGAAGAGGGCAAGCGGGAGCTGGCCGACCTGCAAATGGACTACAAATACCAGATCCGCCACGGGGCTGGAGGCAGCGACCAGGATCTCATGCTCCATCTGAAAATTGCCGAATTCGCGGGGAATGCCGTTATTGTACGGATTTTGAAGCTGATTTTGATTGACCGGAATCTCTATACGGAATTTACCAAGGCGGCAAAGAAGATCAACGAGCTGTCCCAGTCCGAACATGACCAGATCCTGCAGGCCATTTTCGACGGGAATGGCGACCAGGCCGCCGCCGCTATGGAGCGCCATCTGGAACACGTCATCCACAATGTTCAGGAAAGCGGCCCGGAACAGCGTATGTAAACAAGAACAAGGCCCGGTGGGGAAAATCACTTCCCCACCGGGCCTTCTGTGCGTTATCTCATTCAGACGCGGCCTTCCGCCCGAAGGCGGCATTGACGCTCCGCCTCCTCCAAGCTTGGATAGCCGTAGGCCTTTACCATGCTGTCCATGACTACCAGGGCCACGCTGCTGCCCTGCCGGTCCAGCTCCTCCGCCATCTGCTGATAGAGGCGAAGGGTCCTTTCCGAGTAGGTGTGCAGTTCTCCTCTCAGGTAGGTCTCAAAGGAGGTGGCGTACCGCTCGTCCTCCACGGCGTAAAAGCTCCGGTTCCCCTGGGCCAGATAAGGATACTTCTTCCGATAGCCCTCCATCCCCTTCAGCTCCAGGGGAACGATCTCCTCAATCAGGGCCAGGGCCTCCTCCGTGGGCTGCTTCAGCAGCCGCCGGACGTTCTGAAAGGCCTCCGGGTCGGTGTGTTCCATCATCCAGGCGTACTTTTCCGCCAGCAGGTTTCTGCCGTCCCCTTCCGCCTGGGCCAGGTCGTCATACCAGCTTTCCATCAGCTCCTGGCTCCAGGGGGCAAACTGGCTGCCCCGCATGATAAAAAAGGTATCCATATCTTTCTGGCAGGAGGCGGTGCCCCCTTCATTGTGTACCTGCTGAAAGTTCACCCACTCCCGCATGACCAGCCGGTCCTTGATTCCTTCTATCATTTCTTGTCTCCCCTTATCCTTCCAGCACGTGGCATCTTCTCAGCTCCGGATCCCGGATGCACCCCATGATGTCCCCCAGATGGGCCTGGAGGAAGGGGGCATCCCGGCCGGTAAGCCCCTGGTTGCGGAGTTCTGCCGCCGCCATGGCGCAGATCCGCTCCACGATGGCCACCTTTTTATCCCGCAGGTTCACATAGGGATTTTCTCCCGGCTGGCCCCAGGCGTCCCGCTGCTGTCCCGTCTCCACCAGCTGCTCCAGCTGATGGACGGCGCCTGAGAGCACAAAGCTGCCGGTATTTTCCTCCATCATCCGTTTCAGGCCGTAAAACTGCCACTTATAGTAGGGGCAGTAGGTACGGTTGAGCAGATACACCAGGGACAAAGCGGCCTTGAGAAACTCATGCAGCGCCAGCTCCGCCGCCACCACGTCCCCTCTCCGCATGCATCTGGCGTAGTTGTACTGCCCCGCCTGGGCCATCACCGCGCACCGGGCGGCAATTTTCTTGATCCGTACATCCTCCGGGTAATACCGGGCCAGCTGGCTCCGGATGCGGCTGAATTCTCCCAGTGGGTCGGCAAACACCGCCCCATTCACAGCGGAAGCCAGCTTGTCCTCCCGCAGGTACAGCCACTCCAGCATGGTCTGGGGCGGCTGGTACCGACCCACAAACCGGGCGTAAAAGGACTGGATCTCCAGCACCCCCACCCGTTTTCCCGCCATGGCGGTCTCCTTCCGGGCGGGGACGCCCAGAAACGTCCCGGGCAGAGTGTCGTACGCCTGCTGCACCTGTTCCCCTATGGCCTCATAGTCCTCCCGGGTAAGCCAGATGCAGAACCCCGCTCCATAGTCGTGGTCGGCGGAAATGGCGTCGTCGTACCCGAAGCACTCCGACCCCTCTCCCACCAGTCCCACGGCAAAGCGGGCCGCCGCCGCCCCAAACCGCTCCTCCAGCAGGGGCTTGCCCAGCGTCTCGTAGTATTGCCGTGACAGCTCCAACCCCTTCATCCGTCCACCGCTTCACTTTCCGCCTGGATCTTGGCGATGTTGTTGCGGATGATGGTGTTGCTGTGGGTATCCCCAAAGTAGGCCTGGTTGAAGGCCAGGGCCTTCCGGAAGAAGTCCAGGGCCTTGGCATTGTCCCGTCTTCTCCAGTACAGCTCTCCTGCCGCGGAGAGGGCGGAGGAATAATGCCCGTCCCGCAGGCCGTCGTCCCCTTCATAGTAGCCCAGGCTCTCCAGGATGTAGGCCTCCGCCTCGTCCAGCCGGTTCATGGACATCAGGCACATGCCGATGGCCGTCCGGGTGGTAGCCACGTCGCCCTGGGCGTTGTCAAAGCGGCTGACCAGCTCCAGAGCCTTCCGCAGGTACTCCAGAGCCTGATTGTACTCCCCCTTCTGCTGATAGCAGTGGCTGATGTTGTTATAGAGGGCCGCCATCTGGTAGCTCTCCCCCTGACCCTGGAGCTGGAAGATCTCCAGGGCAGACTGGTACATGGTCAGGGCCCGGTCGGTGTTGCCCAGCACCAGATTGGCCGTGGCTCCGTTGAGCAAGGTGGTAGCGTGATGGACGGTGTTGTTCAAGCCCATCATCCCGATCAGCTCCAGGGCCAGACCGGACATCTCCACCGCCTGATCGGCCCGCTTGGTGGTGCGATACAGCCCCTCCAGTTCGTTGTAAAGGGCCAGCAGGGCGCCCAGGTTGCCCGCCTCCTCGGCTTCCTCCACCCAGGCGGTCAGGCTGTCCTCTGCCCCCTTCAAATCTCCCTTGGCGTAGTACTCGTCCAGCTGTCTGAATTTCTCCTGCATATCCATATGGGATCACCTCATTTTTTCATGCCATTACGCGGCCACATTCTGCGCCAGCCGCTGTCTTTTGCTATTATAGCACAATTTTTCCACGGTGGGAACCACACCCGGCTCCTTTCCCACTCGGCGGTTGACTTTCCCATTTCCCGGTTTTATACTGAAAAAAACGTGGTTTTGCCCCCGAAGCCACCGCTAAGGGGTGGAAACAGGACAGGAGGAAACTCTATGCCAAATCAATACGCCCATAAATTCGTTACCCCCGAGGCGGCTGTGGAGCTGGCCGTCCACTCCGGCGACTGGGTGGACTACGGGTACGCAAGCGGCTTTCCCCAGCTGCTGGACCGGGCCCTGGCCAAGCGGAAGGGGTTTTTAAAGGATGTCAAGATCCGGGGCGGCCTGGTCATCAGCCCCCCCATTGAGGCAGTGGAGCAGGATCCGGAGCAGGAGACCTTCCGCTACTACAGCTGGCAGCTGGGGGACTACGAGCGCAAGCTCCAGTCCCGGGGGCTGGTGGAATTTCTGCCCGTTGCCCTGCGCCTGCTGCCCGATCTGTACCGCCGGCACATCCGCACGGATGTGGCCTTCGTCCCCGTCTCTCCCCCGGATACCGACGGGTACTGCGGCCTTGGCATCGCCAGCTACGCCTGGCAAGTCATCATTCAGAATGCCCGCACCGTGGTCTTCGAGATCAATGAGCGTTACCCCACCCTCCAGGGCGTAGACGGCTCCCACCGGGTGCA
>CALXDY010000025.1 GCA_944387225.1 uncultured Oscillospiraceae bacterium
TGGTGGCTCAGGGCGGTGTGCATCGTCCTGGCCCTGCTGGTGGCGGTGTCCCGGATGTATCTGGGGGTCCACACCCCGGCGGACGTGGGGGTGGGGCTCCTCATCAGCCTGGTGCTGGTGCTGGCACTGTATCCGCTGCTGGAGAGCACCCTCTGGTTCCCCAACCGGATGTACCTCATCATTGCCGCCATGCTGGCCCTCAGCGGGGCCTTTGTGGTGTATATGGAGCTGACCGTGCCGCCTGTGGGCAGCGCGGAGGTGCTGATGGAGGCCTACGGGAACTGGGCGGAGGCCCACAAGAACGCCTACTCCCTCCTGGGGGCGGTGTCCGGGGTACTGCCGGTGTACTTCTTTGACAGCAAGGTGCTCCAGTTCCCCACCCGGGCCCCCTGGTGGGGCCAGATCGTCAAGCTGGCGGGGGGCGTTGCCCTGGTGCTGGCGGTCAAGACCCTGCTGAAGGCCCCGCTGCTGGCCTTCTGCGGCGGCCACGACGCCGCCCACGCCCTGCGCTACTTCCTGGTGGTGCTGGTGGCCGGGTGCCTCTGGCCTATGACCTTCCGCTTTTTTGAGAAATATGCCAAGTGACATGATATGACAAAATATGTCAGCATCTTGCCTTTTCCTTCAGCCTGTGATACACTACCGCTGGGCAATCGCTTTGCAGAAAGCGGTACAGTTGTGTTTTCAAAGGGAGGAAAAAACTATGATGAGTAAGAAACTGACGGATGTGGTGGCTTATCTCTCCTGGATCGGTCTGATTATTGCCTTTGTGGCAGGTGACCGGGAGAACTGCAAGTTCCACCTGAACCAGTCCCTGGTGATCTGGCTGGCGGGCATTGCGCTTGTCGTAATTGGCATTATCCCCATCCTGGGGTGGCTGGTAGCGATTGTGGGTTCCATTTTCCTGGTGGTTTGCTGGTTTATTGGCATTATCAGTGCTGCCAGCGGTACGGAGAAGGAGATTCCTCTGCTGGGTCGCTTTAAGCTTCTCCAGTAATGCCGTACCTGCGCCATACAAGGAAAAATTGATTTAAGAAGTGAAACAGCGCCGCTGGGCCATTGGCCCGGCGGCGCTGCGGTTATATATGGACGTTTTAATCATTCTGCCACGGTGGTGCAGGTGATGGGGAAGGAAATCTTCGGGATGAGGATACCATCCTCATCGATGGGAGCACAATCGACAGTGACGTTAATGGTTTGCACTGTGCCGGGGCTGAGACTGGCGGGTTGGGTGTAGGAATCCAGCCCGAAAGAGGTGATGCGATAGTCCTCCGCCAGGCCCGCCGCCTCCAGCCTGGCCTCCAGGACGTCCCAAACAGCGTTGCCCAGGTCAAAGTCGCTGCCGGAGACAGCTTCCAGAGAGATGCTCTGGAAGCTGCTTTTCAGCTGATGATAGACGGCCTGCCTTTCCAGGAAATCCTGACTCGCTGTCAGGGAGCCATCCCCCGACAAAGTCACCCGGGCGGTGAAGGGGCCGCCGGAAAGTGAGAAATGCTCCGGGGCATAGCCATCCACCGTGTAGACCGTGGAGAGGGTTGCATAATAGGGGATTTCCAGAGTGTCGCCGCTCTTGACGTCCTCCGGAAGAGAGAAGGTATAAGAGATAGTCACGTCTGTCAGCTGGCCTGCCCAACTGGTGCCCGCCAGGGACTGCTCCAGGCTGGCCTGGATGGCCTGGGCGATGGCGTCCAGGGACCAGTCGTCCCGGACAGAGGTTTTCACCGGATAGGTATCACCCAGGGAGGTCACGCCGGGTGCCCAGCCCCGCATGAACCCATTCATCATTTCTCCGGACATAGAGGGGAGAGATTCTCCGCTGGTGGCATCCCCGCCGACACTGCCGTCGCTGAGACCCAGGACCACCCGAACCTCCTCATCAGAGAGGGGTTCGCTGCGGCCCAGCTCCTCCGCCATGGGGGAGCGCAGCCAGTATACCACGTTGTCCCGCTCCGCATCACTGATGTAGGAGCTTTTGATCACGGAGATAAAGGTGGTCAAATCTGTTTGGTAGAGTCCCACCAGAATGTCTTGATAGGCGGTAGCGTAGGCACCGTCGATGGCCTCATCCACCGGGGCAGAGAGGATATCATGAACCTGACCCCAGTCGGCCTTTCCACCCAGGGTGTAGTCGCTCAGGGCGAAAAGGAGAGCCTCCAGCTCCCTGTCCCCGTAAATGCTCCGGTAGCTGTTCCAGGAGAGGTAGGGGAGATAGGGAATGGCGGCGGCCATATCGCTTTCGTAGCTGTCGTGAATCAGGCGGCAAATCAATTCCTCGGTAACCAGCAGGTGGAAATCTACTTGATCCGCCTGAGCCAGAAGCTGGTCATAGACGTCCTCCTGCCCAGGCAGGACGTCCTTTTCCTGGGCCTTCACAGCCTGATACACATGGGGAGTGCCGTTGAGGTCAAAGGTATCCAGAACGGTATAGGAGCCCGGAGCCGCGTAGTCAGCAGGCTGAGGCTGGATAGTGAGCAGGAGGCCGGTTGCTGTCGTTGCTCCCTGCTGGTAGGCCTGGAAGGTATCGGCTTCATAGAAGGACACACCGTCCTCTGTTTCTGCATAGACCACAGCTCCCACCCAATCCTTCGGCAGGGTCAGAGAGAAGAATTCTCTGGAGTGGATGTAGTTGGTAGAGGAAAGGAGGGGGTACGGGCTTGCCCATGAGGAGAGCTCCCGGATGAGAATGCCGTTTTCATCCACCGTCATCCGATACAGGCTGGAGGAAAGAATGGAGTAGGTGTAGGGGTTGAAGGATTCATTTACCAGCTCTGCGGTCTCGTCCGGAGAGGACAAAAAGACTGTCTGCAAACCGCTGTCTTCCGAGGCGCGCACAGTGGAGAACGTACCGGGCAGGGTGTGGAAGCTGATGTTTTCCACGTCGATATCCATGGCCTGCCGGGCAAACCACAGCAG
>CALXDY010000026.1 GCA_944387225.1 uncultured Oscillospiraceae bacterium
GATGACCATGGTCTTGGACAGCAGGAAGGAGAGCAGAATCGAGATAAACAGGCCAAAAATCAGTGACTCCAGAATCAGCACAAAAATCTGGCTGATCAGGGCGTTCACCGTGCTTTTATTATCCAGGATGTAAATGATATAGGGCTCGTCTCCCCGCTGGAAGGGCAGGGCCACGTCCATATAGTCCTCGGCCATATTGGCCTGGCTGCCCTCCGTGCCGTCTGCCAGGGCACGGGTCAGGTTGACGGAGTTATAGTCCAGGTTCTGCCCGGCTCCGTCGTCGGTACCGGCCAGATAGGCCCCCGTCTCCCCATCCAGGATATACAGGGTGCGGTTGGAGCCGTCCAGCCCCAGCTCACCGGAATAGCTGCGCACCACATCCAGAATGGCCTGGGCGCCATCCTCCTCCCCCTGGGTCTCGGTGGTGAGATCCCGGCTGAGCGATTCCCTGGAGAACACATCTGCCATCTGGCTGTAGAAATCCTCCAGGTAAAATACCATAACAGAATTGATCAAAAAGGCGCCCACCACCGTCATCAGCGACAGGATCAGCAGCACCATAATCATGACCAGCTTCATATGCAGGCTGCGAAGCACGGTCTCACCCCCTCTCGTCCCGCCAGGTTATCCCGCGAACAGATACCCCATCCCCCGTTTGGTCAGGATAAAGGTGGGGCTGGCAGGGTCGTCCTCCAGTTTTTCTCTCAGGCGTCGGATGGCCACATCCACGGCCCGCACGTCGCCCACATAGCCGTCATAGTTCCACACATGCTCCATCAGCGCCTCCCGGGAAAAGACCTTCCCCGGTTGGTCGGCCAGATAGCGGATCAGATCGTACTCCCGCTGGGTCAGTTCCAGGGGAGCGCCGTCCTTATAAACCGTGGCGCTGCCCAGGTCGATGGTCACACGTCCCCGCTCCAGACGGCCTTCCTTGGCCTCCGCCGCAGGCTCAGCCGGCTGCTGGGATACCATGGACACCCTCCGGATGTTGGCCTTCACCCGGGCCATCAGTTCCCGGACGGCAAAGGGCTTGGTGATATAATCGTCGGCGCCCAGCTCCAGCCCCAGCACCTTGTCGGTCTCTTCCTCCCGGGCCGTGAGCATCAGGATAGGCACAGCGCTGCCCGACGCCCGGATCTGCCGGCAAACATCAAAGCCATCCATCTCCGGCAGCATCAGATCCAGCAGCACCAGATCGGGATTCTGCTCCAAAGCCAGCTGCAGCCCGGTCTTGCCGTCATAGGCCTCCAGGGTCTGATAGCCCTCCCGGCTGAGATTAAAGGATAAAATATCCACGATATTGGGTTCGTCCTCTACAATCAGGATGGTTTTTCCCACGGAGACTTTCCCTCCCTTACCGATTCAGCAGCAACTTCACCTTCAGCGTGGCAGCTACGGTTTTGGCGTCCTCCACCTCGCCCTTCATCACCAGCTCCACCAGCTGGTCAAAGGGCATCTTCACCACGTTCAGGAATTCATCCTCATCCGGATGGCTCTGCTTCTGGCTCAGATTCCGAGCCAGGTACATATGCAGCCGTTCGTCACAAAAACCGGGGGAGGCCAGAATGGCCCCCATATAGGTATACTCCCCGGCCTCCAGGCCGGTCTCCTCACTCAGCTCCCGCTCCGCGGCCAGCCGATGATCCTCCGGTCCGTCCAGCTTGCCGGCGGGAACCTCCAGAATCACTTTGGCAAAGGGATACCGGAATTGCCGTACCAGGGTCACATTTCCCTCCTCGTCCAGAGGCAGAATAGCCACGCCACCCGGATGCCGGGCCACCTCCCGGGTAGAGGTGTGTCCATTGGGCAGCTCCACCCGATCCACCTGGATTTCCAGGATTTTGCCTTTAAACACCGTGCTCCGCTCCAGGGTCCGCTCTTCCAGCTTCATGCTCCTGTCCTCCTTGCCCCGGCATCTGTCTCCACAGGCCGGCAGATTGATTTTCCTTCCATATCATGACGGCAAAGCCGCAATCAGATACGCCCCAGGATGGAACTGCCCTGCCATGGGCAAAAACCCGGTTCCTTTGCGTCCTTTTTATGGAATTGCATGGCTGCCGCCGTGCGAATAAACCGATTTGGGATTTATTCAGTGAACGTTATTATAGCACAATTTTTCCCCCTTGGGAATGGTGAAAGCAGACAAAGGGCCGCCGGGGCCGTGAATGGGAGGAATCACGGCCCCGGCGGCGCAAGCAGAGGGTTTCTATGCAATTGGCAGAGGGATCAGGCCAATGAGGCTTTTTCTTTCTTTGCCGCCCGGTACTGCAGCAGACAGATACCGCCCACCACCACGATGCCTACCACATCGGAGATAGGCTCGGGGTGGAGCATGCACAGGCCGCCGGCCACCAGAAGAAGCCGGAACGGGATGTTGAGCCTGCGATACAGGAAGCCGTTCAAAGCGGCGGCGATACCAAAGATGCCGAACAGGGAGGTAAACACGATCTGTACCACCTGGAGGGGAGAGGTAACGCCCTCAAACAGCATCACCGGGCTGAATGCGAAGATGTACGGCACAATGAAGGCGGCGATGGCAAGGCGGGTGGCATTGAGGGCCGTCTTCATGGGGGAGGACTTGGCGATGGCGGAGCCTGCATAGGCGGCCAGGGCCACGGGAGGGGTAATATCGGCCACGATGCCGAAGTAGAACACGAAGAAGTAGGCCGCCACAGGGATAATGCCGATGCGGTTGTCGATGAGGATGGGGGCACAGGTGGAGGCCATGATGCAGAAGTTGGCGGTGGTGGGCACGCCCATGCCCAGCACGATACAGCAGATCATGGTCAGGAACAGCGCCACGATAGCCTGGCCGCCGGAGATCTTGACGATGCCGGTAATCAGGGTGGAGGCAAGACCAGTGGTGGTGATGCATCCGGCTACCAGACCGGCCATGGCGCAGGCCACAGCCACGGTGATGGTGCTCTTGCCGCCGGCTTCCAGGGCGTCAAAGAACTTGGTGACGGTAAACTCCTCGCTGGGCTCGTCGATGCCGCAGGCCTTGTTGATCAGGGTGTTGATCACGCCCACGATCACAGCAATCAGGATGGCGATGGCGGCGGACACCTGCATGGTGCGGATCTGGGCGGACACCAGCACCACCAGCACCACCAGAGGCAGCAGCAGATAGATCTTGGGCAGCAGCTTGCTCAGCTTGGGCAGCTCGCTTCTGGGAATGCCCTTCAGCCCCAGCTTTTTCGCCTCCAGATGAACGGCGATATAAATGCCGGTGAAGTAAAGCATAGCGGGGAGGATGGCCTTCAAAGCCACCTGGGCGTAGGGGACGTTCATATACTCCGCCATCAGGAAGGCGGCGGCGCCCATGATGGGGGGCATGATCTGTCCGCCGGTGGAGGCGGCCGCCTCAACGGCGCCGGCAAACTCCGGCTTATAGCCGGTTTTCTTCATCATGGGGATGGTCACCGAGCCGGTGGTCACAGTGTTGCCCACGGAGGAGCCAGACACCATGCCGCACAGGGCGGAGGAGATGACGGCCACCTTGGCCGGGCCGCCGGCGGAGGAGCCGGCCGCGCAGTTGGCCAGGCTGATGAAGAAGTTGGAGATGCCGGTGCGCTCCAGGAAGGCGCCGAAGATGATGAAGATCACGATGTACTTCTGGCATACGTTGATGGGGGTGCCCATAATGCCGCTGGCGGTGTAGAACAGGTCGTAGACCACCTTGCCGAACCGCACCTCATAGAATGCGTATATCAGCAGCGCGGTAAGCACGCACAGGATGGGCAGGCCCACACACCGGCGGCACAGCTCCATAAACACCAGCACACCCACAATGGCCAGCACCACCATTTTCATGTCCTGGGTGACGAAGCTGGACAGCTTGATAATGTCGTTGGCCTTATAGGCGAAGTAGAAGAAGGGGATCACGCCCACCACCATCAGCACAATGTCGTACCAGGGCAGATAATTGGGCCGGGACATACCCTTCTTAATGGGGAAATGGAGATAACCGATAATCAGGATCAGGCCCAGGAAAATGTTCAGCTTCTGCTCCGGCAGAGTGGGCCAACCCTTCAGGGTGGAGAAGATACAGTAGCAGGAGAACAGAATACCCAGTGCCCGGATGACAGCCTTCGGCTTGCCCTCCCACACCCGGGTGTTGGATTCCCGGTCATATTTTTTCATGACCGCTTCCACGTCCTCGGCGGTACCGACGGAAAGGTCGATCTCCTCCTGGATCTCATTCAATTTCTCATTCTCGTTGGGTTTCATGTCGCTCTCCTTTCTCCGTACAGGCACACGGCGGAGCACACGCCTCCGCGCCCCGCCAGGCGCAGACGCGTCTGCTCCGGGGGGTGTTCAACCCGCAGGCATACGATAAGGGCGGCTGCGGCTGGCAAAACCGCCGCAGCCGCCCTGATGACCGGCGAAGGAACCCGCCAGGCAACCCGTTACTTGCCGGGGACGGTGATGCCCTTGTCGGCGAAGTAGGCTACCGCACCGGGATGATAGCCGATGGAGGTGATGGAGGTAGCGAACTCCAGGTCCAGCTCAGCGGCCTTGCCGTGAGACAGGTTGGGGATATCCTCGAAGGTACCGAACAGGAAGTTATACACGTCGGCCTCGGACACGTCATCCCGGGCGATGATCACGGCGCCGATGGCCACGGTGGTGGCGTCCTCAGCGGTGTTGTACACGTCCTTGGAGATGGTAGCCTGGCTGTAGTAGGGAGAAGCCTCAATCAAAGCATCGATGTGCTCCTGATCCAGGCTGACCAGGTACACGTCCCGGCCGGCGGCCAGGTCGGTGACGGCGGTGGTGGGAGCACCGGCAACCACGAAGGCGGCGTCAATCTGGCCGTCCTTCAGGGCCTCGGTGGAGTCACCGAAGGACTGATAGGTGGGGGTGATATCCTTTTCCACATCCAGGCCGTAGGCGCCCAGAATATCCACCGCGTTGAAGAACACGCCGGAGCCGGAGGCACCGATGGACACCCGCTTACCCTTCAGATCGGCCACGGTCTTGATGTCGGGGTCCAGAGTGACGATCTGAACCTGCTCCATGTACAGGTCGGCCACCACGGAGAAGTCGGTGACCGGGGACTCGAAGGTGCGCTCGCCGTTATAGGCATACATCATAACGTCAGACTGGGTGAAGCCGATCTGGGCATCTCCCAGCTGCATGTTCTTGATGTTGGCGTCGGAGCCGCCGGAGGAGATGGCCTTGACGGAGGTGCTGGTCAGGTCGGAGACCTTGCCGGCGATGACACCGCCGAAGCCGTAGTAGGTACCAGTCTCGCCGCCGGTGGTGAAGGTCAAGCTGGTGCCGCCGTCCTTGGGGGTAAGATCGGAGCTGAAGCTGGAGCCACCCTGGGAGCCGGAACCACCGCCGGAGCCGGTTCCGGGGTCGGAGCTGGTGCAGCCGGGCAGAAGCAGCCCGATGGACATAACCAGCGCCAGGGCAAGAGCAAGTTTCTTTTTCATCATAATGATTCCTCCAATTCAAATGAAAATTTGCTGGGGAACTGCTTGCAAGTACATTATAATCGATTCGTTATTATAATGCAATATATTTCTCGTTAAAATTGCATGTACTATAGTCTATTTCCTTGTATTTCCCATATATTCTCAAATATTTCATGGTTTTTGATTGTTTTCACTTCATTTTTAATAATAAAAGTTGTATATCAATTACCAAGGGCGCCAGCCCTCCATAGCCTGCCCCAGTTTGGACAGAGCCCGTTTTTCGATCCTGGAGACGTAGGAGCGGCTGATGCCGCACTGGGCGGCGATCTCCCGCTGTGTCTTCGGCTGGCGGTCATCCAGGCCATAGCGCAGGGTAATGATCCTCCGTTCCCTGGGCGTCAGGCACTCCTGAACGCATCGGCGTACTGTGAGGCAGGCCTCCCTGGTATCCAGGTCCTCCAGCATATCGTCATCCACGGCGATGGTGTCCATCAAAGACAGGTTGCCGCCGTCGCCCGCCCCGTCCATGGTCTCCGTCAGGGATACCTCGCTTTGCAGCTTTTTCTGGGAGCGCAGGTGCATCAGAATTTCATTTTCAATACAGCGGGAGGCATACGTGGCAAGGCGCACGTTCCGATCCGCTTTAAATGTGGAGATCCCCTTGATCAGTCCGATGGTTCCAATGGAGATCAGGTCGTCCTGCTCCCCTGTCTGGGCGTAATATTTTTTCGCGATGTGGGCTACCAGCCGCAGATTGTGCTCCACCAGAGTATTCCGGGCCTCCAGATCCCCCTGGGCCCACCGGGCCAGGCAGTCCCGTTCCTCCTCCGCCTTCAGCGGCCGGGGAAAGGAGCCTCCCCCGGACAGGCGCAGGGTGAAAAACAGGCCGTTGAACATGAGATACAGTATGGGCGATACCATGACCAGCCACCTCCTGCCCCACCCTATTCCCCCACAGCCCGTCCCTATGCCCAAAAAGAAATCCCCCCGGAACCGGCGGCTTCGCCGGCTCCGAGGGGCGCCCCGGGGGGACAGATTCAAATTGTTTCGCCTGATACAGCCATTACAGAACGGAATATTGCAGCATATTATAACCACAAATACACATAATGACCGCCATCAGCCCAATGAACAGACGATCTACATCCCGGCTGTCCAGGCGACGGTTCAGCTTCCGGCCCGTTACGCCGCCCAAAATCCCGCCGGCGATCATCAGCACCAGCGCAGGGATCTCAAACGAGGGGACGGAATGGGTAATCAGGGTGGTTGCCAGGGTGGTGATCTGGCCGAACAGGATGATATACAGGCTGTTGGCGGCACAGGTTTTGGTGTCCATTCCGCAGAAGAACATCAGCACCGCGATATTGATGGGACCGCCCCCAATACCCAGAAAGCTGGACATGATGCCCAGGAACAGGCCGATCACCAGGCAGACGCCCCGGTTTCTCACATGGTGCATGGTGATGTTGGACTTTTTCAAGGTAAAGATAAGGGTCCCCAGGGTAATCAGCAGCAGGCACCCGGCCTGCACCGCTCCTACGGTGTTGGGATTTTCAAACATGGCTGCCACCTGGGAGAAAAGCTGCTGGCCCACCACGCCGCCTGCCGCGGCGCCGATTGCCAAGGGCGTCCCCAGGTACAGATCCACCGTCTTTTCCCCCTTGGCCAGGGAGGTTCCCACGGAATAGCAGCTCATGGACAGCACAGTACAGCAGGACAAAAAACTGATGGTGGACACGCCCGCCACCGCCAGCAGATCCAGCACCGGCTTGATCACTACGCCCCCTCCGATTCCGCAGATGGCACCAATCACCGAGGCGGAAAAGCTGACCACCAGATAGATCAGCGTCTGAATAAGTTCCATTTCTCTCACTCCCGCATTTGGATTTCTGTTTCGGCTGCGGTTTGCATTTCAACCAGCCCTCACTTGCACATACGTACACGATACTGCACGGGCCGTCCGATGTCAAGGTAAACCCCAGTCTCCTCCGTCTGCCCAGGAAAAGAAACCAGCAGTCGAGGAATGGAACCTGCCGGTCGATTGCTTTTCATCCCGGCATAGTCTACAATGAAGGGGATTTCAGTTGAGGAAGGGGTGGGCCGCCATGCAGCAGACATTGGGCGGATTGATTGCCAAACGCAGGAAAGAGAAGGGAATGACCCAGCTGGAGCTGGCCAGACAGGTGGGTGTAACCGATAAGGCGGTATCCAAATGGGAACGAAACCTGTCCTGTCCGGATGTGGTCACGCTGCCCGTCCTGGCCGGAATTCTGGAGGTATCTCTGGACGAGCTGATGCAGGTAAACACCAAAAAGCCCCATTTCTCCAGGGAGAGCGGCGCGACAGCAGGCATTGTTCTTCCCGCCGTGGCCCTGGCCATGGGTGTTGCCGTCACAGTTTTAACACTGCTGAACGCTTTGACACCCCAGCACGCCGCGGCCATGCTGGGACTGGGACTGGCCTGCCTGGCACTGTGGGCCATAGGGAGCCGAACATCGCTTTTTTGACCACTCAGCCCCGGCACAAAAAATCCCCGGAACCTAGAACGGTTCCGGGGATTTGTCAGTTTCCTCGCTTTTGATACTGTTTCAGTGCCTGGGTAAGTTGGGCGCTGTCCATTTTCAGCACAAACCGGTCGCCAAACCACATCATTCCCAGCCCCCACTCCAGAAACACAATCAGCAGCACGCCTCCCCACACAGGGACCCCGTCGAACCAGCCGAACAGCAGCGCGCCTCCCAGGAAGCAAAGATTGGCCGCGCCAAGCCAGAGCAGGGATCGGATTTTGGTGCATTCCCGCTCCTCAGGAAAGATCCAGCTTTCCACCACCGCGAACAGCAGGCAGCACCCCCACATGGACAAGGCATCCTCGATCAGGATGCTGTCCTTCCCATCCAGCAGCTGGCACAGTGCTTTCAAAAACAGCGCCACAAAGGTATACATAGCCATACGCAGCTTCATGCTCATGGCCCAGCGATACAGATCCAGATACCGTTTCATACAATCACCCCTTCAGCAGCTTTTCCCGCAGGGCCGGCGCATACCGGCGTGAGATCACAATCCGCTCTCCGCTTTCCAGCACCGCTTCAATCCGACCTCCCGGCTGGCTGCGGAGGCTGCACACCGCATTGAGATTGACCACGACAGACTTTCCGCATCGGAACAGGCCCGCCCCCTCCCAACGCAGCTCCAGCGCCGTCAGACTGCACTCCGCCTGATACATGGCTCCGCGGGTGTATACAAACGTCTTGTCCTCCACCGTTTCCGCCCACAGGATGGTGCCGGGTGAAATGGCCACAGTCCGTCTTTCCTCATCCAGGGCCCACAGCTTATCCGAGCCGCCCTGGAGCAGGGCGATGATCCGCTCCATCTCCTCGTTGCCCTGTGGCCCCCGCACAATCACCTGCACGGTTTCAAATCCGTATTCCACCTGGAGATCCATCCTCATCCCCCCTTGCACCTTCAGCATACCAGCGCAGGGGCACATTTACAATGCCGCCGCCCCCAAGCGGTCGTTTCCCGGGGGCAGGATGCAGCGATCTCCCCTTTTCTGGGTGTTCTTTACTTTTCCATGGAAAACCGGTACGCCTCTTCCAGCCATTCCATCAGGGTATCATCCACATCCTCCCGCCGGGTCAGGAGCACATGATGGGTCCAGCGGTGGGGGTAGGGTTCCGCCGCCACCGCAATCCGGGAATCCACCTTTTGGTAGGACAGGCCAAAGGAAACCAGCAGATACTCCTCCGGCCATCCCTTTCCCCTGCGCCAGGGCAGGGAAACCGTGGCAAACACATACCGGTTCCGCAGAGAAATCTGCGTTTTGGATACCTTCACAGAATACGCCAGGCCCCGTTTCTCCAGTTCTTCCCCCACTGCCTGGTACAGCGGCAGCATCTGGGGATGACGGTCAAAAAACAGCAGTTCATCCTGTGTCATATACAGCCTTCCTTTCTCCCAATCAGCTTCTCCTTTCCCCATCATATCACAGCCGACCTTGAAGAAAAAGAGAGTCCCTGTGTCAGTTTCCTATGGTCTTCTCGCCGCCTTTGTGGTATGATGTGGTGGAAGCATCCACCATTCGACCCCACTACATAAACAGGAGGGATATGATGCAGTACGAAATTACCGGCGGCTCCTTCCCTATCGTGGTCTGCCACCTGCAAAACGGAGAACGGATGGTCACAGAAAGCGGCTCCATGGTCTGGATGTCCCCCAACATGCAGATGGAAACCTCCGGCGGTGGGCTGGGCAAGCTGTTTTCCCGTGCCTTTTCCGGTGAAAACCTCTTCCAGAACATCTACACAGCCCGGGGAGACGGAATGATCACCTTCGGCTCCAGCTTCCCCGGCCGGATCGTCCCCGTGGAGATTGGACCGGGCAAAGAGATGATCCTCCAGAAGCAGTCCTTCCTTGCCGCTGAGGCAGGGGTGGAACTGTCCATCCACTTCAACCGCAAGCTGGGAGCCGGCTTCTTCGGCGGCGAGGGCTTTATCATGCAGCGCCTCTCCGGTCGTGGGATGGCTTTTGCGGAAATCGACGGCGAGCTGGTAGAATACGACCTGGCTCCGGGCCAGCAGATCATTGTGGATACCGGAAATGTGGCCGGCTTTGAGCCCACCGTCTCTATGGACATCCAGCAGGTACCCGGCCTGAAGAACATGTTCCTGGGCGGGGAGGGCCTGTTCCACACTGTGCTCACCGGCCCAGGCAAAATCTGGCTGCAAACCATGCCTATTTCCAGCGTGGCCATGTCCCTCCTTCCCTTTATCCCCACAAACGGGAAATAATGTACCCGATCCCGTGCAATCCTAGTTTCATCCAACATTCAGAAGGGAGATATCTACTATGAATCTGTACACCTGTTCCCACTGCGGCAACATCGCCGTGAAGCTCACCGACTCCGGCGTTCCCATGGTCTGCTGCGGCGCCCCCATGTCTCTGATGGAGGCCGGTACCTCCGACGGTGCCGTGGAGAAGCACCTGCCCGTGGTGGAGCGCAAGGACGGCAGCGTGACCGTCACTGTGGGCAGCCAGGCCCACCCCATGCTGGACGCCCACTATATCGCCTGGATCCTGCTGGAGACCAGCCGCGGCTTCCAGGTCTGCAACCTGGCCCCCGGCCAGGAGCCTCAGGCCGTGTTTGCTCTGGCCCAGGGCGAGACGCCCGTGGCCGCCTACGCCTTCTGCAACCTCCACGGTCTGTGGAAAACCGACATTGCCTGATCCATTGTCAACAGCAAAAGAGCCGGAAAGGATCGCCTCAGCGGCAGTCCTTTCCGGCTCTTTTTCTCTTTGGTTACGCCTTTCGGCTCCGCATCACCAGCAGGAAACCGATCATCAGCACCACACCCACAGGCAGAGCGATGAGACCGGGCAGTCCCACGTGGGCCAGCACGCCGGCCAGCACGTAGCACAGGAAGGAGATGGCCGCGCAGGACACGGCATAGGGCAGCTGGGTGGACACATGGTTCACATGGTCACACTGAGCGCCCGCGGAAGCCATAATGGTTGTGTCGGAAATGGGGGAGCAGTGGTCGCCGCACACAGCGCCGGCCATACAGGCGGAGATACAGATGATGCCCATGGGGTCATCCAGGGGGAAGATCCCCATGGTGATGGGAATCAGGATACCGAAGGTACCCCAGCTGGTGCCGGTGGCAAAGGCCAGCAGGCAGCCGATGACGAACACGATGGCAGGGAGGAAGAACTGCATACCCTGAGCATACTCGTTGACGAAATACTCCACATAGGTGCTGGCACCCAGAGAGTCGGTCATAGCCTTCAGAGACCAGGCGAAGGTGAGGATCAGAATGGCGGGCACCATAGCCTTAAAGCCCTCGGGAATACACTCCATCATGGCCTTGAAGGACATGGACCGGCGGATCCCGTAGAACACCAGGGTAAACAGCAGGCCGAAAGAAGAACCCAGCATCAGGCCCACGGAGGCATCGGAGCTGGAGAAGGCATCCACGAAGTTGGCGCCGGAGAAGAAGCCGCCGGAGTAAATCATACCCACCACGCAGCAGACCACCAGCACCAGGATGGGCGCCACCAGGTCGATCACACCGCCCTTGGCAGAGTCCTCTTCCTCCTTGTCCACACCGGCATAGGGGTTGGCACCGGAGAAGAGGTCATTGTTCTCGATGGCGTTGCGCTCAAAGCGGGCCATGGGGCCGAAATCCGCCTTCAGCAGCACCAGAGAAACCATCATGACAATGGTGAGCAGGGCGTAGAAGTTGTAGGGGATGGCGCGGATAAACAGGGTCAGGCCCTGGCCGTCCTCCACGAAGCCGGACACCGCGGCAGCCCAGGAGCTGATGGGGGCGATGATGCACACAGGAGCGGCGGTGGCGTCGATCAGATATGCCAACTTGGCTCGGGAGACGTTGTGCTTGTCGGTGATAGGCCGCATAACGGAGCCCACCGTCAGGCAGTTGAAGTAGTCGTCGATGAAGATCAGCACGCCCAGGAAGATGGTGGCCAGCTGGGCACCCACCCGACTTTTGATGTTCTTGGTGGCCCAGCGGCCGAAGGCGGCGGAGCCCCCCGCCTTGTTCATCAGACACACCATGGCGCCCAGGATCACCAGGAAGATCAGAATGCCCACGTTATAGCTGTCGGACAGCACCGCGGCGATGCCGTCCTGGGACACGTGAAGCATGGTCCCCTCAAAGGAGAAGTTGGAGTACAGCAGGCCGCCCACCAGGATACCGATGAACAGGGAGGAATATACCTCCTTGGTCAGCAGAGCCAGGGCGATGGCGATCACCGGGGGCAGAAGGGCCCAGGGTGAGGCAAAGAAGGGGCTGACATACTCCGCAGTCTCCTCCCCCGCCGCAAAAACGCCGGTGGTCAGCGCGCTGACCATCAGCACCAGGACTGCCAGCAAGGGCAGCCATCTGCGCGTGGTTTTCATTGTTGTTTCCCTCCGTTATGTTTTGAGCTGTCAGGGCCGCACGCCCTGATGAGCGCGTAAAAAAAGCCATGAACGCGGCAGCGCTCACGGCAGTCCCGGATGTCCCGCTCCGAACCGGTACGGGCCGTTTCGGACAGGGCCTCTGGATAGCGCTCCACATGTGTGACAGTCCGGGGGATATTCTCCCACGGCCCAGACTCCTTCCCCTCAGGCAATGAAAAGGAATCTTCGGCGGCGCACCCTCTCCCGGGAAACGGCTGCCTGGCCTTGTTTCCCGGTACGCATGAGCGCCGCGCCTCTATCCTGATTGAATACGTGAAGCATCCTATCACGCCCCCGTTGGGATGTCAAGGCTATTTGCCGTTTTTCCGTCTATTTTCTCCCCACCAGGGAAAAAGAGGGATTTTTTGATGCAAAATGCCCCTTCTTTGACGACATTTCCTTTCGCCGCATAGAATGTCAGGAAACCATTCCGCAGTTAAGGAGGAACCGATATGCAGCCAACCTCTCAGAAGCCTGTTCTCTCCCTGGATCCCTTCGATCCGGAGGTATTCCAGCGGGTCTGGCAGCGGGTCATGCCAGACCAGGCCAACAGCCCCATCGTCCCCCAGCCCGCCGCCTCTCCCCAGGCGGAGCCAGCCGCCTCCACGGAGGAGGCGCCCTGTCTCAGTGAGGCCTCCCTGGCCTGCTGTCCCATCCTGGAGCAGCAGATGGAGCTGGCCCACAGCGCCCGCCTGGCCTTCGGTCAGATCCAGAACCGACTGCCGTCCCGGGCTGCCCGCCCCGTCCGATCCATGTCCTTCAACCTGGAGCAGGATCTCCGGCGCCTGTCCGCCGCTTACTTTCTCATCGCGGGCCGCCGTTACCGCCCTACCAGCCAGCCCGCCCCGCTCCCCGTCCCGTACCAGCTGGCTCTGCGGGAGCTGTACGGCCAGTCCAGGGTACGGGCCGCCGCCCACCGGGCCGCGGCGCAGACCGTCTCCGACCCCTGCGTATGCCAGCTGCTCACCGACCTGGGAGATGAAGCGGAGGAACACAGCCACCGCATCCGGGGCATTCTGGAAGCCATGTAAAAGAGGACAGAAAAATTTTCCTGCCCCCTGTCCTTTTCCCCCCTGTTGTGCTATAGTGAAACCACAGCGAAGGAGAGGGAGTGTTCCTATGGCAGATAGCCGTTCTTTTCGTTACCCGTCCGCCCGTCCCGGCTTTACCATCTATGCCCGGGTCTGGCTGCCCCAGGGAGAGCCCCGGGGCATCATCCAGGTGGTGCACGGGATGTCGGAGCATGTGGGCCGCTACGAGGAGGCCGCCCGCTTTTTGACCTCCCACGGCTTTTTGGTGTGCGGAGCCGACCACCTGGGCCATGGACAGACGGTGGAGGACCAGGAAGCGCGGGGCTATTTCGGCCCCCAGGGCGGCTGGGATCTGGTGCTGGAAGACGTGTGCGCCATGCGTGACAAGATGAAGGAGGCCTACCCGGAGCTGCCCTACTTCCTTCTGGGCCACTCCATGGGTTCTTTCCTGGTGCGGGCCTACCTGATCCGCTGGCCCGGTACCGTTACCGGGGCCATTCTGTCCGGCACCGGCCAGGAATCCCCCCTTCTCGTCGCCCTGGGCAAATGGCTGGCCGCTTTCGAATGCCGCCGCCTGGGTCCCAACCGGGTCAGCCCCCTGGTCAACGACCTGTCTCTCGGGGCTTACAACCGGAAGTTCCGCCCCAACCGCACCCGGGCTGACTGGATTTCCCGGGATCCCTCCCAGGTGGACGCCTACCTGGCCGATCCCATGTGCCGCTTCCAGCCCACCTGCGCCATGTTCCGGGATCTGATGGGCGGACTGCAGGAAATCGGCCGCCCTGCCAACCTGAAAAAAATGGATCCCACCACGCCCATCTACTTCTTCTCCGGAACCATGGATCCGGTGGGCGGCATGTCCAAGGGCGTCAACAAGGTGGCCGGCCTCTTCCGCCAGGCGGGCTGCCGGGATGTGACGGTGCATCTGTACGTGGGCGGACGGCATGAGATGCTCCACGAATATGACCGGGGCCACGTTTTGCGGGATCTGCTGGCCTGGCTCAACGCCCATCTGCCATCTTGACGCAGGATCGCCCCATGTTCTACAATGGCAGGACATGGGACTAAGGAGGAATTAACATGACTTATCAGGAAGTTCTGGCCGCCGCCCGCAGCTGCAGCGGCCCCTACTGCAAGGCCTGCCCTGTGTGCAACGGCAAGGCCTGCGGCAGCATCATGCCCGGCCCCGGCGCCAAGGGCACCGGGACGGTGGCCGCCCGCAACTACGAGGCCTGGCAGCAGATTTGTCTGAATATGGATACCATCTGTGAAAACAAGCCCGTGGACACCACGTTCACCTTCCTGGGCCAGAAGTACGCCCTGCCTGTATTTGCCGGCCCGGTGGGCGCGGTGAACCTCCACTACGGAGACAAATATGACGATCTGGCCTACAACCGCATCCTGGTGCCCGCCTGCGCCCAGGCCGGCATCGCCGCATTCACCGGCGAAGGCTCCAACCCCCAGGTATTCCGGGACGCCGCCCGGGCCATCGGCGAGGCGGGCAGCCTGGGCATCCCCACTGTGAAGCCCTGGGACCGGGACACCCTGTTCGCCAAGCTGGACGAGGCAAAGGCGGCGGGCGCTAAGGCCTTCGCCATGGATATTGACGCTGCCGGCCTCCCCTTCCTGAAGGGTCTGACCCCTCCTGCCGGCTCCAAAACCGTGGAGGAGCTGCGGGAGATTATTGAGTACATCCAGGTTCCCTTTATTCTCAAGGGAATCATGACCGTCCGGGGCGCGGAAAAAGCTCTGGAGGCCGGTGCGGCAGGCATCGTGGTGTCCAACCACGGCGGCCGGGTGCAGGACGGCGTGCCCACCACCGCCCAGGTGCTGCCCCAGATCGTCCAGGCCGTAAAGGGCAAGATGTCCATTCTGGTGGATGGCGGCATCCGCAACGGTGTGGACGTGTGCAAAGCCCTGGCTTTGGGCGCCGACGCCGTGCTGGTGGCCCGGCCCTATGTCACCGCCCTGTACGGCGGCGGAGCTGAGGGCGTGCGCCTGCTGACGGAGAAGCTCCAGGGGGAGCTGGCCGACACCATGGCCATGTGCGGCGTGCACAGCCTGGCGGAGATCACCTCCGACCTGATCTACCGGCCCTGACACATCTTTGATCCATAAGACAGCCCCGCAGGCTCCTCCGGTGAGGAGCCTGCGGGGCTGTTTGCTGCCGTATCGTCAGCCGATCCCATCCAGGATCGTAAGCCATTGTGTGGAAGAATAGGCTGTGGACGAGGCGACGGAATAGGAATACCCTTCCTCCCGCCATACGGCCAGACGATATTCGCCGGAATCGCCCTTCACCGTTATGGTACGGTCTCCCAGCTCCAGGAGCTGACAATCGGAATAGGCCGTATAATCTCCCGAGGGATCCGTGTCCCCCACGGTCTTACGGAAAACCACCGATTCCCCTTCGCCGCTGTACCGTACCTCCGCCAGTTCCGATCCATAAGCCATATACAGGGTTTCCGTCACCTGGAAGGGCAAATCTGCCGCTTCCTCCACTTCAAAGCCCACAAGGCGGGACAGCTCTTCCAGGGAGGCAGCCTCCTTCCGTTCCCATATCCCCGTTTGGATTCCCGGAGGATTTTCCGTCTGGGGCCGGGGCAGAAGGTTGGGAATGGTCACTGCGCCTGCCACCAGCAAGGCCAGGCAGGCGGCGGCCGCCATCCCCCTGGTCCACCGGGGCATGGGGCTTTTTTTCGGTTCCAGGGGCTCTTCGCTGCAGATTCGGTGCAGAATTCGGTCCCGCATCTTCTCCGTTACGACAATGCGATCCATCGTCTCCTTGTACGCCTCCCTCAAAGATCATATCCCTCCCTTAAAATGGATTTCAGCTTCTCCCGCCCACGCATCAGACGGGAACGGACCGTGGACTCCTTCTCCCCCAACACCTGGGCGATCCGCCCGGTGGTCAGCCCCTCATAATAAAAGAGATGGATGACCTCCCGATATCGGACAGGCAGCTCCTTCACCGCCTCCCAGACAAAGGAGAGATCCTCCCGCTGCTCCGCCACCAGGCATTCGTTCAGTTCATCCGTTTTCCGCACCCGGTTATAGGAAATGCGGTTCTTGCTCAGGTTCCCGGCCACGCGGAACAGCCACGCCTTTTCGTGGGCTTCATTTTCCAGGTCAGGGGCGGCCTTCAGATAGCGGATCAGCGTCTCCTGGAGGATCTCTTCCGCGTCATCCATATTGTGCACATAGGAATAGGCAAACCGCAGAATGCTGCCGCCATATCGATCCAGCAGCTCCTCCGCTTTTTGATTGACCCACGCTCTGGCCGTGGTCTCTTTCTGGCCTCCGCAGGCTTCCCCAGCTTCCCGGCCAGTTGTGTCTTCCTCCCTTGCTGTCCAAAAAAGGAAACGCAGCCACCCAAGCCATGAAAAAATGGGAACCGTGTACCGTATCGCCCTTGTCAATCCATCCCCTCCTCCCCCTTCAACCTCCGGCGGGGCCGCCTGCGTCAAGCGCCCACGGCCCCGCCCCAGGGTATTTACCGGATTTCTGCTGCCATGTGGGAGATTACATCGCCGTCCACCCCGCTGGGGATCCGGACAGCAAACGTATAAGCCCCGTCACACCAGACTGCCACCATTACCTGGTCGCCTTCCCCTTTCAGGGTCACGGTCCTGCCCTGGATCTCCTCCATGCGCTCCCAGGCATAGGCGGTGTAGTCGCCGCTGACGTCGCCGGTGCCCAAGGCTTTCCGCAGGTTCATCTGACCCTCTTCCCCCTGGTAGACAACCTCAATCATGCCGGATGCCACCGCATAAATGGACATACGCTCGGCCTGACTGGAAAGCATGGAGGGGAGCACCATGGAAAAACCGGCTATCTCCTCCGCCTGTGTCATCGTTTCGCAGGTCAGGAAGGGATTGGCGATTTCCGTCTGCTCCGTCACCTGAAGATATTGTTCCAGGATAGAGGCCGCCTCCTGGCAGGACACGGTTCCCCGGGGTGCGAATGTATCTTCCTCCGCCCCCTCCATGATACCCTTCATGGTCATCCAGCACACCGCCTCATATGCGAAATCACTGATCTCAGCGGCATCGGAGTAGGGCAGGGGGAAGGCCCACATACCCGTAAAGCCCAGATCATGATTCTGTGCGTCCCGGTAGAGGATGGCCGCCATCTGCTCCCGGGTCACCGGATCATCAGGGCCAAATCTGCCGTCATCATAGCCGGACACAATTCCCTCGCTGGACGCCCACCGGATCGCTTCTCCATACCGGCTCTCGCCATCCACGTCGGTGTAGTCCATGGCGTAATTCACCACAGGCTTTCCCTCCTTGCTGTGGAGGGCGGAGACCAACTCCCCCCGGGTAAGCGCTTCCTGGCCCGAAATGACCACCTGCTCCTTTGAGCCCCCAGCCGCGGCCTCTGAGACCACAAGGGGCTGCCGGACCAGCGGCCCCTCCACAGGGGCAGCACCCGCGGCAAATCCAGGCAGCGCCAGGGAACCGGCCAGCGCCAGGGAGAAAACTGCTGTCATAGCCCGTCTGTTCAACATAAGAATCGTCCTTCCTTCTCATTTTATTGTCTGTTCCGTGGGGGAGGATTTCTCCCGCAGCACTTTATATACAGCCCCGCCCCACGGAATGTTGCACTCGCATATAAAATATTCCGAAGTTTTCCGTGCCCCGGACCACACCCAAAGACTTGCCGCGGTCCAGGCGGAATCAGAACCGTCCATGCCGCCCCCCGTACAGGCGGCCTTACTTCAAAGGACGAGAAGGAACCGGTAAAAATAAAAAAAGAAAGACACGATACCATCGTGTCTTTCTTTTTGGTGCGCGAGGCGGGAGTCGAACCCGCACGCCCTTGCGAGCACTGGCACCTGAAGCCAGCGAGTCTACCAATTCCACCACTCGCGCAAGCGGTGATGTGCTCTTGCTGAGCACAGGTGACATATTACCACATTGTATTCCATCTGTCAAGTCCTTTTTTCTTCCTGTGTGTGACAAGTTCGGCAAAATTTCCACCCCCTTTTCCCTTGCATTTTTCAGCGGTACACGGTACAATAATAGCAACAGACACACAGGAGGTTATCCCATGAGCGAGACATTCGGCCCTGATTTTATCACTGTCACCGACGAAGACGGCAACGAGTTTGAGTTGGAGCTGGTGGATACCCTGGAGCACAAGGGCGTGACCTACTGTGCCCTCTTCCCCGCCGTGGCGGAGGATGAGGAGACCGGCCAGCCGGTGGAGATCGACGCCGACGACGAGGAGTACGGTCTGATCATCATGAAGGTCATCCAGGAAAACGGGGAAGAGATCTTCTCTACCCTGGACGACGATCAGGAGGTAGAGGAAATCTACAACCTGTTCATGGAGCGGTTCTTCGAAGAGGAGGACCAGGAGTAAGGGTAAGATCTGAGGATTACCTGCTCGGTGCGTGATGGGCTCTTTTAAACCCACATCTCTTAAACGGGATGCCCACCTCACAGCGTGGCTTGCAGGCCTCCCGGCCCCCATTTGGGGTGGCTGGAAGTTGGAAGCAATAAAGCGTTGTGGAGGCAACCCACCTGCCATTACGTGCAGGTTTTAAATGGGTCCACACGGCCAGAGCGGGGCAACAGAAATCTTCTTTCGGATCTGGGCCGCGGCGTATGCCGCGGCCTTCTTTACGGCCGTTTTTCCCTTTTCCTCCCCCTTTTTCCCCATTTTCTCATGAACAAAGTGTAAAATAGCGGGCCGTTTTTCCCCGTTCCTATTGAATCTGTCCCTGTTTTCCGCTATAATGGGACGGTATCTTTCCGCCCCCTTCCCAGTCGGGGCAGTATTCAAAATGAGAGGAAGAGCAACATCGTGAGTGCATCCAGAGAAAAGAAGGATCGCGCCGGCACAGGCTCCACCTATGCCCAGCGCAGAAATAATCAGTCGTCCACCACCAGCCCCCGGAAGAAGCTGGTGTACGGCGTGTTGGGCGGCGTGCTGGCCATCGCCGCCATCGCCCTGCTGGTATGGGATACCGGCTTCTTCCAGCGCCGGGCCGTGGCCGTTACCATTGACGGTCAGGACTTCCCCGCCGCCACTGTGCAGTACTATTACAACAATTATCTGAAAAACGAGGCCGGCCTGAGTGCGTACGGCGCCTCCACCTTTGACTCCACCAAAAGCGCCGCTGAGCAGGTGAAGGATGAGGAGAGCGGCCAGACCTGGCACGACTATTTCCTGGAGCAGGCCATCAGCTCCCTGACGGAGATCACCGTCCTCAACCACGCCGCCCAGGAGGCTGGCTGGACCCTGGATGCGGCCGGTCAGGCTTATATTCAGAGCCAGATGGACTCCCTGGACGTGGCCTGGCGGGTTGGCGGCACCTACAGCAATCTGGAGGGCTATCTCCGGGCCAACTTCGGCTCCCTCATGACGAAGGATGTTCTGGAGGAGCTGGTCACCATGCAGGTCACCGCCCAGAACTACCAGACCTATTATCAGGATCAGATCACCTTCACCGATGAAGAGCTCAACGCCTACTATGACGAGCACAAGGACAACCTGGACTCCTTCGGTTACTCTGTGTTCGCCATTCAGGCCAAGGCCGAGGAGCAGAAGGACGCCGACGGCAACACCATTGAGATGACCGATGAGGAGAAGACCGCCGCCCTGGAAGCGGCTAAGACGGAAGCCAAGGCCCTGGCTGAGGAAATTCAGGGCAAACTGATCGCCGGTGAGGACGTGGACGCCCTCATTGAAAGCTACGGCGACCAGCTTTACAGCTCCACCTCCCACGCAGTCACCGTGGGCTCCTCCCTGTCCACCAGCTACTCCAAGTGGCTGCAGGAGGCCGGCCGCACTGCCGGCGATGTCTCCATTCAGGAGTATGACGGCACCACCTCCTACATGTACTACGTGGTGCAGTTTGACAGCCGCTCCCTGGACGATTCTGCCACCGCCGACATCCGCCATATCCTGGTCAGCGCCGGCTCCAACCCCACGGAGGAGGACTACTCCACCGCCGAGGCCAAGGCTCAGGCCCTGCTGGATCAGTGGAAGGCCGAGGACGGCACCGAGGAGGGCTTCGCCCTGCTGGCTGTGAAGAACACCTCTGACGGCGGCTCTATGGCCACCGGTGGCCTGTACACCGGTGTATCCACCACTACCGGCTTTATTGAGCCCTTCACCCAGTGGTGCCTGGATCCCGCCCGTCAGGCAGGCGACACCGGCCTGGTGAAGAACGAGGAAAGCTCCACCAAGGGCTGGCACATCATGTACTTCTGCGGCTGGGACGATCCCACCTGGAAGCTCACCGCCGCCGACGCCCTTCGGGAGCCCATGCTCACCGAATGGACCGACTCCCTGCTGGAGGGTGTTACCCCCACCCAGGGTTCCGGCATCAAGTATGTAGCATAATTTCATTGATCCCCATTCGCCGCGGAATAATAGATTCCGCGGCGAATTTTTTGTTTCCCCCTTGACAGTATGGCTCTATGGTGATATGGTTAGTTACACAAGTAATGAACCAACCAACAGGAGGTGATCCCGTGCATGGGAGTCTGAACGATCAATCCCTCATTTACCTGCAAATCGCGCAAATGCTGGAGGATGACATCCTCCGCGGGGTCTACAGGGAAGAGGAGCAGGTGCCCTCCACCAACGAGCTGGCCCGTGTGTACCACATCAATCCCGCCACCGCCGCCAAGGGCATCAATCTGCTGGTGACGGACGGCATCTTGTACAAGAGGAGGGGAATCGGAATGTTCGTAGCCCCGGGTGCAGAAGAGGCGGTGAAGGCCAAGCGCCGTGCCGCATTTTATCAGGACTTTATCAAGCCCCTGGTGCGTGAGGGAAAATCTCTTGGCGTCACTGGGGAGGAGCTGTTGGCCATGACGCGCCGCGCCATGGAGGAAGGAGATTGAACATGGAACATGGTATGTTGCAGGCCCGGGGCCTTTGCAAGTCTTATGGCGACAATCAAGTGCTTCACGACCTGGATCTGGACATTCTCCCCGGCAAGATTTACGGCCTGATCGGCCGAAACGGGGCGGGCAAGACCACCCTGCTGTCCATCCTCACCGCCCAGAATACCAAAAATGCCGGCGAGGTCACTTACAATGGGGAAGACGTGTGGGAAAACCGGAAGGCCCTGGATGACATCTGCTTCTCCCGGGAGCTGGAGACCACCCTGTTCTCCTCCCGGAACAACCTGAAGGTGCGCCACTACCTCCGCTCCGCCGCCATTTTCTATCCCCGGTGGGATGAGGAGTACGCCCGGCGTCTGGCGGAGGAGTTCCGCCTGGAGCCGAAAAAGCGGATCTCCCAGCTGTCCAAGGGCCAGCTGTCCATGGTGACCATCCTGATTGCCCTGGCCAGCGGCGCCCCCATCACCATCCTGGACGAGCCCGCCGCCGGGCTGGACGTGGTGGCCCGGGAGCGGTTTTACCAGCTGCTGCTGGAGGACTACGCCAAAACCGGCCGCACCTTCATCGTCTCCACCCACATCATTGAGGAAGCGGCCTCTGTCTTTGAAAATGTCATCATCCTGGACGAGGGCCGCATTCTGGAAAACCGACCCACAGAAGAGCTGCTGGAGCAGTTCCGCTACGTGTCCGGTCGGGAGGACGTGGTGGAGGAGGCATGCCGGGGTCTGGAGGTGCTGTCCGTCAGCCGCATGGGCCGCCACGCCAACGCCTCCGTCCGGGGCGGCGCGGCTCAGCTGGCAGCCCTGGATGGCTATGACGTAGACGTGTCCCCCATGAACCTGCAAAACGTGTTCGTGGCCCTCTGCGGCCACGGAGACAGCCAGTAAGGAGGGATTCTCAATGGCGAAGGCATTGAAATATCTGCTGGTCACCAACTGGGCCGCCATTGTCTTTCTGCCCGCCGCGGTTGCGGTGGTTCTGCTGGCCTGCATCCTCACCGGAGTGCCGGCAGGAGCGGACAACCTGTTTTCCACCTACTTTGCCAGTATGCCCTCCCTACTGATTATTGTGCTGTTCGTTTTCGGATGCACCCTGTCCTCCTCCACGCTCCACGTGGCCCTCTCCTTCGGCTGCCGCCGGAAGGATTACTTCCTGGCGCTCCAGGGGATCGTGGTCATTTACGCCGCCGTGGCCTGGGCGATACACCTGATTCTGTGCCGTCTGCCCGCCCTCCTGCCCTGGACTGCCAATTTCCAGACCATGGCCCGGATGCTGAACACCACCTTCTGGCTGTATCCCCTGCTGGCCCTGGGTATGACCTTTCTGGGCTGTCTGTGCGGCCTGGTGTTCACCCGCTCCCGCCGGGTGGCCGTTCTGCTGTACGCCCTGTCCTTCGGCGTGATGATCGGGGTCACCACCTCTCTAGCCATCGCCTGGATGGGGGAACCCAACGGTGAAATTCCCCCCGCCCAGTCCCCTTTTATTCTCGCGGCCGCCGCCATCACCGTGGGCATTGTGATTCTGGCCGAGGTACTGTTGGGGCGGTTCATCCGCCGCTATTGTGTAAAGTAAGGTGATGATCATGCTGAAAAAAATCATCCGCTTGAACCTGGACGACCTGTGGCTGGCCTGCGGCGCGGTGGCTGCCGTCTTCCTCCTGCTGGAGGGAATCATAGGCGGCGTACTTTGGTTCACCGACACCAACAGCTGCCCCATGGTGGCCGGCACCCTGCTGCCCTTTGTGTCCGCCTTCCTCATCGTCTGTTTCTCTGTGTCCCATATCAATGTCACCTTCCAGCAGGCCATACGCTTCGGCCAGACCCGCCGCCGGTCCTTGGGGCTCTATCTGGGACTGGTGGGCTTCGAGGGACTTTGCTCCATGGCCACCGCCCTGGTGCTCAGCCTGGCAGAGCAGTTTCTGGCCCCCACTCTGTGGCTGAAGCTCACCGGTCTGTCCAACCTGGCCTGGGGAACGGACGGGTCCATGGTGCCGGAAGGCATGGAGCCCACCGCCGATCAGACCTCCACTCTGTTTGTGGAGGGATTCACCCTGGACTGGTACTGGTGGGTGGTGCTTTCTCTGGGCGCCATAACACTGGGCACCATTGTGGGCACGCTGTACCTCCGCTTCGGCCGGAAGGCCGCGTGGATCAGCTGGGGCGTCTGGATGGCCATCTGCTTCCTGCCTCAGCTGCTGCCTGAGAGCGTCCTGGCCCAGCTGCCCCGGATGCTGCCCTTAGCGGCGGTGGCTGCGGTAGCCGGTCTGGTGTGGTCGGTGTGGCACATGCTCCACTGTGTGGTGAGGAATTGAGGTAAATTCCCCCAAAGCCCTTGTAAAACAAGGAAATAACCGCTATAATAAAAGCCTGTTCGGGTATCCGGGCAGGCTTTTATCGGATATATCCTTTGATGAATGGAGAGAAATGCTATGGAACGCACCACCATCGCCGCGATCTTTGCGGATCGGGAGGCACTGGGCGGACAGGCGGTCACCGTCTGCGGCTGGGCCCGTACCATCCGTGATATGAAGACCTTTGGTTTTATCGAGCTGAACGACGGCTCCTGCTTCAAGAATCTGCAGGTCGTCATGGACGCCAATCAGCTGGATAATTACAAGGAGATTGCCGGGCAGAATGTGGGCGCTGCTCTCATCGTCACGGGTACCGTGGTGCTCACCCCCCAGGCCAAGCAGCCTCTGGAGGTGAAGGCCGTCTCCATCGCCGTGGAGGGCCCCTCCGCTCCCGACTACCCCCTGCAGAAGAAGCGCCACGGCGTGGAGTTTCTCCGCACCATCCAGCACCTGCGGCCCAGAACCAACCTGTTCTCCGCCGCCTTCCGGGTGCGCTCCGTGGCCGCCCACGCCATCCACTGCTTCTTCCAGGATCGGGGCTTTGTCTACGTGAACACCCCCATTATTACCGCCAGCGACTGCGAGGGCGCCGGCGAGATGTTCCAGGTGACTACCCTGGATCTGGAAAATGTGCCCAAGAATCCCGACGGCACCGTGGACTACACCAAGGACTTCTTCGGCAAGCGGGCCAGCCTTACCGTGTCCGGCCAGCTCAACTGTGAGAACTTCGCCATGGCCTTCGGCAACGTGTACACCTTCGGCCCCACCTTCCGTGCCGAGAAATCCAACACCCAGCGCCACGCTGCCGAGTTCTGGATGATCGAGCCGGAAATGGCCTTTGCCGATCTGAACGACTACATGGACAACGCCGAGGCCATGATCAAGTATGTCATCAATACCGTGCTTGCCAAGTGCCCCGACGAGATCAACTTCTTCAACTCCTTTGTGGACAAGGGCCTGAAGGAGCG
>CALXDY010000027.1 GCA_944387225.1 uncultured Oscillospiraceae bacterium
ATTCCCTGGATGACTTCGCAAAGCAGCTCGCCGTCCACAACCGCCGCTCCAATAACTTCCCTATGAGGCCTTTAGGTTGGCTTTCTCCCTCAGAGTTTACTGTCCAATATGTTTGACAAACCTACAGGAAGAAAAAGGGGAAATCGTTTTCACGATTTCCCCAGAAAAATTGCCGGTTTACTTTTGCGCCTGCTCTGCCAGCTGGCGTTCCAGCTTGGCAAAGGCCAGCTTACGGACGATGAAGTACTGGACAACCTGAACCGCACCGGTGATGATCCAGGTGACAGGATAGGAAACATACAAATTCTCAGGGGTGGGATCCATGGGGAAAATAACCATGACCCACAGCACCCGCAGACCGCAGGCGCCAATCAGGGACACGATCATGGGGCCAACGGAATAGCCCAAACCGCGCAGGCTGCCTACCATAGTGTCCATGATGCCGCACAGCGCATAGGGCAGGGCCACATAGCTCAGGCGGATGATGCCCTGTTGGATGACCTCCTCCTCGCCGGGGGCATAGATGTTCAGCAGGGGATAGGCAAAGATGTTGACCAGAACGCCCATCACCGTACCGACCAGAACCACAAAGCCTATGCAGTAGAGCAAAGCGCGATCTACCCGCTTAGGCTGGTTGGCACCATAGTTTTGACCGGTAAAGGTGAGATCGGTCTGATAGAAGGCATGCATAGCCTGGTAGACAAAGTTTTCGATGTTGGAAGCGGCAGCGGAGCCGGACATCACGGTGGAACCCAGGGAGTTGATAGAGGATTGGATCAGCACGTTGGACAGAGAGAAGATAATGCCCTGAAGCCCGGCAGGCAGGCCGATGGACATGATCTGGACAACGGTGTTCCGGTCAATGGTCAAAAGTTTCCGCCTGAGCCGTAAGGGACCTACCTCATGAACCAGGCACAGGATAACCAGACCGGCGGCTACGTACTGAGATACGGCGGTAGCCAGGGCGACACCCGCCACATCCATTTGGAAGACGATCACGGTGATCAGGTTGAGAATCAGGTTGATGATTCCCGCGGCCAGCAGGAAGTACAAAGGACGCTGGGTATCTCCTTGAGCGCTCAAAACAGCGGAGCCGAAATTATACAGCATAGTGGCAGGCATGCCCAGGAAATAAATCCGAAGGTATAAAGTGGATTTATCGATTACATCAGCGGGAGAGTCCATCCACACCAGCATTTGCCTGGCCATGGCCACACCGATGACCATCATAATGATACCGCCGATTATGGCCAGCAGAACGGAGGTGTGAACGGCCCGGCTCACCTGTCTGTGGTTCCGGCTGCCCAAACCCCGGGCAACGATCACGTTGCTGCCCACGGACAGACCAACGAACAGGGAGACAAACAGATTGATCAGGGAAGAGGTGGAGCCCACGGCAGCCAGGGATTCTTTCCCGGCGAACCGGCCCACCACGATGATGTCCGCCGCATTGAACAGCAGCTGCAGCATGCTGGATGCCATCAGCGGCAGGGCAAACAGCAGCAGCTTACCGGCCATCGGCCCGTTGCACATGTCAATTTGCCTGGATTTCAGCTTACGCATTTAGGCTCCCTTCTTCGGCGGCGGCCCTCCGGGCGGCCTTTTTTCGTTTGGCGGCCATGTATCGATCTTCTTCGCTGAAAATACAGCCGCAATACTTCTGCATATAAAAGCCGTGGGCGCGGGCATAGTCCTGCCCGGCCTGGAACAGGGGACGGAAATCTCTGGCCAGGAAGCTGACACCGTACCGCTCACCCATAGCTTGGCCGATGGAGCAGATGGCCTGAAAGTTTTGATAGGGAGAGATGAGCAGGGAGGTGGTGAAGGCGTCGAAGCCGTGCTGGGCGGCATAGCGGGCGGTCTCCTCCAGACGTACCTGGTAGCAGTAGCTGCACCGGCCGTCAATGTTACCCGCCACCGCAGTGATAAAGGGCCGCAGGTCATATGTGCCGCCGACGATCAGCTTCAGGCCCACGTCCTTGGCGTATCCCTCCAGGGTATGCTTGCGGGCCTGGTATTCCGTGTAGGGGTGGATGTTGGGGTTAAACCAAAAGCCGGTGACCCCCATACCCTCCTCACGCAGCTGAGCCACAGGCTGGTTGGCACAGGGGGCACAGCAGATGTG
Source organism: uncultured Oscillospiraceae bacterium (assembly GCA_944387225.1). Lineage (GTDB taxonomy): Bacteria > Bacillota > Clostridia > Oscillospirales > Oscillospiraceae > Lawsonibacter. The sequence goes on from CALXDY010000027.1 coordinate 2,126, forward strand.
CATTAGCGTATTCAATGAGATTCCTCCAGGTCGAGTATGGTAACGGACAGTCCCTGGCGCATGGCATACAGAATTGTCCCGGCGGTGCCGCCCTTTGGAATGCCGTTATACACGGCAATCAGATGGGCGGAGTGGTCTACCATGAAGCGGTTGCGCCGCTGCATGCAGCCGGGGTCGTAGTGCTGCTGGATTAGGGATTCACAGTCGCACTGAGAGAGGATGCGCTCATATCGTTCCCGATCAGGCTTGCTCCAGCGCAAGGCTTGGTTGGGGCAGGGAATGACAGCGTGGAGGGCGATATCCGGGCAGCGGAGACGCAGCTGCAGAACTGCCTCTGCGAAGTACAGGTCGCAGCCTCTGGCCATGCCGCAGAGAAAATAGTTGCACCCCTTCTGGTGATGCGCCTCCACCGCATGAGCAAGTCGGTCCTTCAGTGCCTGGCAGCGGGGATCATCCTCCTCGCGGCCCCAGGGCAGTTTCTCCGGGCGGTGTCCGGTAAAGCAGCAGATCTGGTCCCGTACCATGGCGTCCGTCCCCCTTAATGATAGTCCATTCTATTACAGGAGTGGGGAGAAGTCAACAACTCCATCCCGGCCCAAAGTAGGTTCCCAAATTTCGGACAAAACCGGAAAAACGGGGGAAGGGGTATGGATAGGGAGGATTGTAGGTTTGTCAAACATATTGGACAGTAAACTCTGAGGGAGAAAGCCAACCTAAAGGCCTCATAGGGAAGTTGTTGGAGCGGCGGTTGTGGACGGCGAGCTGCTTTGCGAAGTCATCCAGGGAA
>CALXDY010000028.1 GCA_944387225.1 uncultured Oscillospiraceae bacterium
GTCCTCGTTCCAGCCCAGCAGCGCCTCCTGGGCTTGGAGGACGGTGTGATCCCGGGCCTGGCCCTGATAACCGGCGGATTGGATCTGCACCGATTCCACCCCATCCAACTGGCTCATGGTCAGCACGATGCAGTAGTCGGCCAGGGTGAGGGACACGTCGGTCAGCCCTCCGTACTGCTCGGAAAGGTTCAGGGTAAGCAGCCCGTCGGACAGCTCCCAGTCCAGCAGGGTGACGCCCCGAGGGAAGGGGGAGACCAAGTCATCCGCTGTGGGGCCGCTCATCAAAGCGGCAAACAGGGATTCCACATCAGGCTGGCCCTGTCCGGTGTAGGGCTGGGCGGCAATAGCGGGACCGTGGGTGGTCTGCTGAGGATCGGCGCGGAAGTAAAGCTGTACGCCGGAGTCGCCGGAGGGGGCGGAACAGCCGGTGAGCAGCAAGGTCAGTGCCAAGGCGGGCAAGGGCTTCATATCCCGTCACCTCCTGACTCCCTGGCTTCGTAGGGGAATCCGGCGGAGAATACGCTGCCCCCGCCTTGACGGCGGCGGGCGGTGACCCATCCGCCGTGGCGGCGGACGGTATCCCGGACGATGGACAGGCCCAGACCGGTACCGCCCGCGGCCCGGGAGCGGGCCTTGTCCACCCGGTAAAACCGGTTGAATACCTTGGGCAGCTCCTCCTCGGGGATGCCTACGCCGGTATCGGCGACCTCCAGCAGCACCTGATCTCCGTCCCGGGTGACGGAGACCACCACCCGTCCGCCGGGGAAATTGTACTTGATGGCGTTTTCCATTAGATTGAAACAGATCTGATACAGGTCGTCCTCGGTGCAGCGCATGGTGCATCCAGGCTTCCACTCCAGGGCCATCTCCACCTGGGCCGCGTCCGCTACAGGGGCCAGCATGGACGCCGCCCGCTGGGCCACGTGGGCCAGATCCACCACTTGGGTATCTCCCACCGGCAGGCTGTCAAGCCGGGTGAGGGCCAGCAGGTGTTCGGTGATGCGGGTCAGACGCTCGGCCTCCGAGCCGATGTCCGACACAAAATCCCGGACGGTGTCCGGATCCATCTCCTGGTTTTGCAGGATGGAGTCAGCCAGCAGGCGGATAGAGGCCAGGGGGGTTTTCAGCTCATGGGAGGCGTCGGAGACGAAGCGGCGGCGCACCTCTTCGGTGGTTTGCAGCCGATCGGTAAGCTGGTTGAATTCCTGGGCCAGCTGGGCCAGCTCATCCCGGCCGGAGGGCTGGAGGCGGTGGCCGTATTCCCCTTCTCCGACAATGCGGATGGCGCTCAGCAGCGCCCGCATCCGGGCGGTGAGGACCTTGGAGAAGAAGGCGCTGATGGCCAGGGCGAAAATCACCAGCACCAGGGAGATGGAGCGGAGATTTTGCTGCAGGTTCATCAGCAGGGCGCCCTGGTCGGCGTCCTCCTCGGAGAGGTAGATGGCGCCGATGATCATTCCCCGGTAGACGATGGGGCAGGCGGCAGTGGAGAGGAAGCAGCCGTCCTGATACTGGGAAAAGACCACATTGTTGTTTTCCAGGGCCAGTACCACTTCCTGGAGCAGGGCATACTGCTCCTGCTGCGGCTGCTCCTCGTCTTCCTCACCCTCTTCCGGGGCAGAGGCCGAGCTGTCATATAAAATCCGGCCTCCGGGATCGGTGACCAGGATATGGCTCAGACCGGCGCTGTCCAGCATGGTCATCACCCGGGATACCTGGTCGGAGTTGAGGGACTCCAGCTCCATCAAGGCGGAGGCCATCACCGACGCCTGGCTTCTCAGTGAGTCCCGCTTGGAGGTAAAAATCAGATTTTGGGCGGCGATGAGGGGGTAGGTGTTCAGCAGGATCAGCACCGCCCCCAGAATGGCCAGATAGCTCATGGCGTACTTGATCTGAAGGCGGGAGAAGAAGGGAGTCCTGCGCTGGCCGCCCCCGGTGCTGCGGCTATCCACGGCCGGGCGCCTCCTTTCCTGGGATCATGCTTTCTTCTCTCCTCCGGAGCGGTTGTTCAGGTAATAGCCCACGCCCCACTTGGTACGGATATATTCAGGGTTGGCGGGGTCCAGCTCCAGCTTTTCCCGCAGGCGGCGGACATGCACATCCACCGTGCGGTAATCTCCGATATACTCATAACCCCACACCACGTTCAGCAGGTTTTCCCGGCTGTATACCCGGCCGGGATTCCGCATCAGCAGCTCCATCAGGTCGAACTCCTTGGCGGTGAGCTCCACGCTCTCCCCGTTTTTCCAGGCCGAGCGCTCGCTGGGATCCAGGCGGATATGTCCGATGACCAGGGGCTGCTGGTCGGCCTGGCGCTGGACGGAGGCACCGGAGCGGCGCAGCAGGGCCCGCACCCGGGCCTTCAACTCCAGAATGTTGAAGGGTTTGGTGATATAGTCGTCGGCGCCGCACTCGAAGCCGATGATCTTATCGGTGTCCTCGCTGCGGGCGGTGAGCATGATAATGGGCACATTGGAAAACTCCCGGATCCGCATGCAGGCCTGGAGACCGTCGATTTTGGGCATCATCACGTCCAGAATCAGCAGGTCGAAGTTGCCCTCCCGGGCCATCTCCACCGCCGCTTCTCCGTCATACCCGGTTTCCACCTGGTATCCCTCGTTTTTTAAGTTAAAGGTGATTCCCTTCACCAGGACTTGTTCGTCGTCCACCACCAGAATTTTTGCCATGTTACTGAAACTCCTTATTCCTCCAGGGTAATGTAGGGCAGAATCTGCTCCAGAGTGGCCTCCCCGATCCCGGAGACCTCCAAAAGCTGATCCGTGGTTTGAAATGGGCCGTGCTCCGCCCGGTAATCCAGAATGGCCTGGGCCCTCACCTGGCCGATTCCCGGCAGCCGGTCCAGGTCGTAAAGGTCGGCCTGGTTAATGGCAATCTGCTCCCCCTCCAGCAAGCCGTCCGCGGCATTGGATGTGTCTGAGAAAGCCGTGCTGTCGGATGGGGAGGGGCTGTGGGCGGTGGTCACGTAAGTATGTGGAATGGTAGTGGCCCGCAGGAACCATCCGGCAGTAAAGGAAAGAAAAACCACCGTCGCCAGCAGAACGACCCATTCCAGGCGGGACAGTCTTCTCATTTTTCTTCCTCCTAACGCTTGCGGGAACGGATTTGGTTTGCTATAATAACCGATGTATCGATTTTTGGGGAACCGGCGTTCCCTGTCCCCATTTCCGCACCCCATTATAGCACATCTGAGGAGAATTTCCTAATGAAAAAAACACGCATACTGATATTTGCTCTGGTTTTGTCCGTGGTACTGTCTGTGTTCATGCCGGTGACGGGCTTGGCCCTGGAGGCTCCGGAGCTGAACTGCCGCAACGCCATCCTGGTGGACGCCGCCCACGATGAGGTCCTGTATGAGAAAGACGCCTATGCCAAGGCATATCCCGCCAGCATCACCAAGGTAATGACCGCCCTTCTGGTGCTGGCGGCCATTGACCGGGGCGAGCTGACCGCCGACACCCCTGTTACCGCCTCCGCCCAGGCGGTGGACATCCCCTGGGACAGTTCCACCGCGGGCATCAAGGAGGGAGAGGTGCTGACGGTGGAGCAACTGCTGTACTGCCTGCTGCTCCCCTCCGCCAACGAGGCGGCCAAGATCCTGGCTGAGACGGTGGCCGGTACCGAGGCGGCCTTCGTGGAGCAGATGAACCAGCGGGCCCAGGAGCTGGGGTGCCAGGGCACTCATTTTGTCAACCCCAACGGGCTGCATGATGACGACCACTACACCACCGCCTACGACATCAGCCTGTTCATGAAGGCGGCCATGGAGTACGATCTGTTCCGTACCATTATCTCCAAGCCCAACTATGAGATTCCGCCGACCAACAAGACGGAGACCAAGCGCATTGTCCGCAACACCAACGGCCTGGTGTCCAACTGGACCTACCTGGGTTATCTGTACCTGGATAAGGGCATCGGCGGCAAGACCGGCAGCACCGAGGAGGCCGGTTCCTGCCTGGTGCAGGCGGCTGAGGACGAGAACAATTATCTGATCTCTGTGGTGCTGGGTGCGGAAATTGAGGTGCTGGACGACGGCACCGTGAAGCGGTGGCACTTCCTGGACACCATCCATCTGCTGGATTGGGGCTTTGAGAATTTCCGCCGCACCACCATCTCCGAGGACAGCGATCCGGTGACCTCTGTAAAGGTGACCCTTTCCAGTGAAACCGATCAGGTGATGCTCAAACCCAGCGGCACCATCACCCGCACCTTGCCCAAGGACATTGATCTGGACGATATGGAGCGGGAGATCAACCGATTCTCCGACACGGTGGAGGCGCCGGTGGCCGAGGGAGACGTGCTGGGCACTATGACGCTGTCCTACGACGGAGAAGTGTACGGCACGGTGGATCTGGTAGCGGTGACTTCGGTGGAGCGGTCGGAGCTGCTGTACCGGCTGAATCAGATTGAGAATTTCTTCCGCAGCTCCGGGGTGAAGCTGATCCTGGCCATTATCCTGGTGTTTGTGGTGATCGTACTGCTGCGGGTCCTGGTGTTCCGCAAGCGCCGCCGGCATTATTCCGGCGTGGGCGGCGGACGGAGAGGACGCTACAGCGGCAGAAGAAGATAAGAACAGAAGCAAACGGCGCTGTGCCCGCGATGTTTTCTCGCGGGCACAGCGTTCTGTCCGCCCCATAAGGGGCAGATTTGTTGTTTGGAGGTATGGAGATGGATCGAAAAACCCTTTCGGCCGCCTTCCCTGTGACCGTGCCCGTGCTGATGGGCTACCTGGCCATCGGGATGGCCTTCGGGTTTATGCTGCAGGCCGTGGGCTACAACGCCCTGTGGGCCTTTTTTATGAGTGTGACGATCTATGCGGGATCGGGCCAATACCTGGGGGTGGAGCTGCTGTCCACCTGCGCCGCGCTGAGTACGGTGGCGCTGATGACTCTGCTGATCAATTTCCGCCACCTGGTATATGGCTTGTCTATGCTGGAGAAGTTTCGGGGCATGGGCCTGCGGAAGGGGTATATGATTTTCTCGCTCACGGATGAGACCTATGCCTTGCTCAGCTCAGTCCAGGCCCCTGCCGGTGTGGATCCCCGAAACTTCTACTTTGCCATCGCCATGCTGGATCACTCCTACTGGATTCTGGGTTCGGTGCTGGGCGCGGTGGCAGGGGCTCTGCTGCCGGTGGACACCACAGGCATTGACTTCGCCATGACCGCCCTGTTTGTGGTGATTGCGGTGGAGCAGTGGAAGACCTATCGCAGCCATATTCCCGCCATCCTGGGCGCGGTGGTCACTCTGCTGTGCATGACGGCGGTTGGGGTGGACAACATGCTGCTGCCCGCCCTGGCCATTATCGTGGTGGTTCTGCTCAGCCAGCGCAGCCGTTTGGACGACGCCCAAGCGGCAGAGGAGAACGGAAAGGAGGAAACCGTATGCTGACGCCAACTCAGGCTATCGCATCCATCGCGGTCATGTCGGTGGTGACCTTTCTGACCCGGGCGCTGCCCTTCCTCCTGTTTGACCGGGGGGAGCATCCCCCCAAGCTGGTGCTTTATCTGGGCAAGGTTCTGCCCCCGGCCATTATCGCCATGCTCATCGTCTACTGCCTGCGCGGCAGCCTGTCCGCCCTGGAGCACCTGGGCGGCCATCTGCTGGAGGCCGGCTCCCTGGGCCAGTGGCTGCCGGCCTTTCTCTCCGTGGCGCTGGTGGTTGTGCTCCATCTGTGGAAAAAAAACAATCTGCTTTCCATATTCGGGGGCACCATCCTCTATATGGTGCTGGTGCAGCAGGTATTTGTATAAAAAATCGGAAGGAACCGCGGTGCCTTCCGATTTTTTTATCCCATACGGCGCAGACCCTTGGGAAAGTGATTTTTCAGCGTGCCCCCGCTGCCCTTGGCCCAGCCTAGGGACAGGCCGTCCACCTGGATCAGCGTCCACCCGGTCTGCGGTCCCTGAATGGTGCCGCCGGAGAGATAGGCGGCAATTTCCGGGCTGTCCCAGGAAAAATCCGCCATGGAACCGGACTGGCGAAGCCAGAGCGCCAGGGCATGGGCGGGTTCGAATCGGTTTTTCAGCAGCTGCCCCAGCTCCAGGCCGGGCCGAACTACCTTCAGTCCTTTCAGAGCGGGAAGCTGGGGGGGCGCCAGCCAAAGGCTGCGGCCGAAGGTCAGCAGGGATCCTTCCGGCAGGGATACACCGGCCTCCTGACAAAACCGGGTCAGCTCGACAGGTTTGGGGAGGGCGGGTTCCGTGGGGCAGTAAGCTTCCGCCTCGTCTCCCTGGCGGACCAGCACGGCGGCGAAGTGTCCCTCTCCCCGCAGCAGATGGGGCCAGAGCCGCAGGGTGTGCTCCAGGCCGGGGACAGGCTGGGGTACCCAGTCGGGCCGTCCGGGGGAAAACCAGGGGGCGTCTACCGGCAGGATAGAAAAATCAGGATGGGAGCGGATGAAATCAGCGATGGCGCCCTCGTTTTCCTCTGGCGCAAAGGTGCAGGTGGAGTAGACCAGCCGGCCGCCAGGGGCCAGCATCTCAGCGGCGGAGGAGAGAATCTCCTTCTGCCGCCGGGCACACATTTCCACTGTCTCCTGGCTCCAGTGGACGGCGGCGGCCTCCTCCTTGCGGAACATGCCTTCTCCCGAGCAGGGAGCGTCCACCAGGATCCGGTGGAAAAAACCGGGAAAGCGCTGAGCCAGACGGCGGGGATGCTCATTGAGCACCAGGGCGTTGGCGGCCCCCATCCGCTCCAGATTCCGGCCCAGGATTACCGCACGTTTGCTTTCAATCTCGTTGGATACCAGCAGGCCCTGCCCATCCATCAGGGCGGCCAGCTGGGAGGACTTTCCGCCGGGTGCGGCGCACAGATCCAGCACCCGCATCCCCGGCCGGACATCCAGCAGACCGGCGGGGGCCATGGCGCTGGCCTCCTGGAGATAGTACAGCCCCGCGTCATGGTAGGGGGACAGACCCGGCCGGGCATCGGGACGGTAATAATATCCATGGCCGGCCCAGGGTACCGGCGTCAGCTCCAGCTGGGGCAGGGGAGGGGGCGCGTCGGTTTTCAGGGTGTTGATCCGCAGGGCCACAGCCCGGGGCTGCTGGGCGGCGGTGAGAAAGGCGTCCAACCCCTCCTGGCCAAGCTGTCGGCCCAAACGGTGCAGACATTCAGTGGGAAACATGGGTTCCTCCCTTGTGAAAGAAAAATGGCGGATTACAGGTGGGTACGGGTGCATACGGCGGCAATTTTATCCCGCAGCCCCATGAGATCCTGAAATACCTCCGGCCGGCGGCCGGGGTCCCGGAGGACGGCGGCGGGGTGGTAGATGGCCGTCATGTGGACGCCGGCTTTTTCCACCCACTGTCCGTGCTCCAGGGTGATCTTATAGTCGGGCTTGATCAGCCGCATGGCGGAGATGCGCCCCAGGCAGACAATAATCTTGGGGCGGATCAGCGCCACCTGATTGCGCAGATAGCCAATGCAGGCGTCCTGTTCCTCATTGAGGGGATCCCGGTTCTGAGGGGGGCGGCACTTGACCAGGTTGGTGATGTACACATCCCGCTCCCGGCTTAGGTCGATCAGCTCCAGCATCTCGTCCAGCAGCCGTCCCGCCGGGCCAACAAAAGGCAGACCCTGGACGTCCTCCTGGTGTCCGGGGCCCTCGCCCACCAGCATGATTTCCGCGTCCCGGGGACCAGCCCCGACCACCACGGACCGGCGGCTGTCTGCCAGACCGCAGCCCTGGCAGCTTCGGCACCGGGCCTCCAGTTCATCCCAGCTCAGCATAAGGGAATCCCTCCTTTCCGCATCAGTGTAGCATATGGCCGGGGAATACGCAACGGGAAGAAGGGACAGGATTCCTGCAGCAGGAAACAATTTCCACAAAATGACGAATGTGTGTGGAAAAATTTTGTGTCTCAATGTCACCGACACAATATCTTGTGCTGGTGAATGCAATAATGAGCAACATGGTGTGCTATAAATGGATGACTGTCATTCTGTCAACCAAAATGTGGTACAAAAAATAAGAAAATACGCCGAAAAGACAGGATTTTTGGGGAATCGCGCCGGGAAAAAAATCAAAAAACACTTGCTTTTTATGTCAACAGCTTTTATACTATGAACCAAGAGTGGGGGAAAGTGGAGCACTTTCCCATAAAAGTGGAGGGAAGAGCAGGGGGGAGACAAGGTGACCGGCACATATGAGCATACCATCGATGCCAAGGGCCGCCTGTTTATCCCCGCCAAGCTGCGGGAGGAGCTGGGGGTCAGCTTCTACCTGGCGATGGGGATCGACACCTGCCTTGCCATCTATCCGCAAAGCACCTGGGACCGGTTTACCGAGCGCTTTGCCGCTCTGCCTATGACCCAGTCCCGGGCCATGCGGCCCCTGTTTGCCAATGCGGTGAAGTGCGAGTTGGACAGCCAGGGGCGGATTGTGATTCCCCAAAAGCTGCGGCAGTATGCCAAGCTGGAAAAGGACGCGGTAATTCTGGGCGTCAACGACCGGGCCGAGATCTGGAGCGCTCCCATCTGGTATCAGGATGAGAGTGAGATGACGCCGGAGAAAATGGCCGCCTGTATGAGTGAGTTGGGATTTTAAGTGATGCGTGAGGAATTTACCCACCGTCCTGTGCTGCTGGAGGAGTGCATTCAGGCCCTGGCCATCCGGCCGGATGGGGTCTATCTGGATGGTACTCTGGGCCGGGCGGGACACAGCCGGGAAATTGCCCGGCGGCTGACCACCGGACGGCTGATCTGTGTGGATCGGGATCAGGCGGCGCTGGACGCCGCAGAGGATCGCCTGAAACAGTGGCGGGACCGTGTGACGCTGGTACACAGCAACTACGACCGGCTGGACCAGATCCTGGACGAGCTGGGACTGGACGGCGTGGATGGCATGCTGTTTGACCTGGGGGTCTCTTCTCCGCAGCTGGATGACGGATCCCGGGGCTTCTCCTACATGGCGGACGCTCCGCTGGACATGCGGATGGATCGTTCCGAGGGCTTGACGGCCCACCAGGTGGTGAACACCTGGCCGGAAGGGGAGCTGCGGCGCATCCTGACCCAGTATGGGGAGGAGCGGTATGCCGCCTCCATCGCCGGGGCGATTGTTCGCCGCAGGGCGGACAAGCCCATTGAAAGCACCCTGAAGCTGGTGGACGTGATCAACAGCGGGATGCCGGCCAGAGCGCTGAAGGAAAAGCAGCATCCGGCCAAGCGCAGCTTCCAGGCCATTCGTATCGCGGTGAATGATGAGCTGGGCGGCGTGGAGCGGATGCTCCGGGCAGCGGTGCCCCGCCTGAATCGGGGTGGACGGCTGGCGGTGATCACCTTCCATTCTCTGGAGGATCGGATTGTAAAAACCGCTTTGGCCGATTATGCCAGGGGCTGCACCTGCCCGCCGGACTTCCCGGTATGTGTCTGCGGTAAAACCCCGGATGTCCGCCTGGTCAGCAGGAAACCCATTCTGCCCAGCGACCGGGAAATTGAAGAGAATCCCCGCGCGCGCAGCGCCAAGCTGCGGGTGGCGGAAAAGCTGAAGGAACCGATAAAAATCGCGGCTGTGGGCCGTGAGCGGAAAATGGAGTGAAGGTCAGATGCCAAGTCGTCGCCGTACCCACGTTACCTCTTATAATACTTACGGCAATGTCGCTTATGCTCCTGCCTACAGCGGCGGAGCGCTGCGCGCCCCGGCGGGGCAGGAGATCCTCCAGCCCAAGCCCAGAGCCAACCCCCGCGTCCGGGAAGAGGCCCTGACCCGAACCAGAGTCAAGGTACGTCAGGCTGGGGAAATCGCCCCCTTTGGCGTGGTAGGCTTTGCCGCGGTGGGTGTGATGGCCGCTTTGGTGGTGATGAGCTACGCCCAGTGTGTGGTGGCCAATGACCAGGTGGTGTCCCTGCGGAGCGAGCTGACGGATCTCCAGGATCAGAATGTGATCCTCAGCGCCCGGTATGAGCGGGTGTTTGACATGGATCGGATTCAGCAGGCAGTGGGGGATACCATGGTCCGTCCCACAAACGATCAGGTGGTTTACCTGGATCTCTCCCAGCCGGACAGCGTGGTGCTGTACGGGGAGGAGGAACGCTCCACCGGCTTTGCCGGGATGCTGGAGGGGCTGGCAGATATCGCGGCCAGCTTTGTTGAATACTTCCGCTGATGCGGCCATATAGTATGCCAGAACAGAGGGGGTGCCCTGGTTGGGGACCCCAGTGGATAACGAGAGATGAGGGCGCAAGAAAGAGGATTTCTTGCGCCCTTCTACCGCAAGGAGGGCAAAATGGTGGAAAACCGCAGCCAACGACATAAACAGGACGCCGTGGACCGCAACCGACAATCCAAGCGGACGGTTTTCCGCCGTTCCCTGGCGCTGATGCTGATATGCGGCGTGGGCTTTTTCATCCCCCTGCTGGCCCGCCTGTGGGACATCGCCATCGTCCATCATGACGAGTATCAGCAGCAGGCCACCCAGCAGCAGCTGATGGATGTGACTGTCCCCGCCCACCGGGGCAATATCCTGGACTGCAACGGACAGGTGATGGCCATGTCGGCCACGGTTTACAACCTGATCCTGGCCCCCAAGGATCTGGTGGCCAGCGTCAGCGAGAAGAAGTTTACCGATGATGACGGCAACCTGGATGAGGCAGCTTATCAGGCGGAGATCCAGCGGAAGCGGGACGAGGTGGTGGATGGCCTGTGCGCCATTGTACCCGATCTGGACCGGGAGAAGCTGGCGTCCCGGATGGAGCGTGTCAACTCCCAGTACGAGGTGCTGATGACCCAGATCGAGGAGGAGGACGCCCAGGAGATCCGGGAATTTATCCAGGAGCACAAGACCTCCTACTACCTGTATCTCACCCCCAGCACCAAGCGGTACTATCCCTTCTCCTCTCTGGCCTCCCAGGTGCTGGGCTTCGTCAACGACGAGGGTGGTGTGTACGGCCTGGAGGCAGCTTATGAGGAACTGCTCAAGGGGCTGCCCGGCCGGGTTGTGACGGGAAAGACAGCTCAGAATATAGAGATGTATAACAGCTACTCCAATTATATTGACGCCATCAACGGCTACAATATTACACTGACCCTGGACTCCACCATTCAGTCCTATGCGGAGCAGATCCTGGAAAAGGGCATCAAGGACTACGATGTGCTGGAGGGCGGCTTCTGCGTCGTCATGGATCCCAACACCGGGGCCATCCTGGCTATGGCCAGTTCCCCCGAGTTCGATCCCAACAACTACTCCGCGGTGGTGGACAGCATTCTCCAGGGGGAGATCGAGTCCGACACCAGCACCTATTATGAACAGCTCAAGGCGCAGAATGCACAGGCGTCGGCGGAGGATAAACAGACCGACGGTGAACTGATGGAGCAGGCCAAGGCGCTGGCCACCTCCGCCGCCCGGGAGACCCAGTGGAGTATCCGGGCCATCCGGGAACCGTATGAGCCCGGCTCCACCTTTAAGGGGATCGTGCTGGCCGCCGCCCTGGAGGAAGGGGTGGTAACGGAGAGCGATACCTTCGACTGCCCCGGCTATACGTCTCTGGGCGGCTGGATCATCCGCTGCTCCAACCGCAGCGGACACGGACACCAGACTTTGGCCGAGGCGGTGCAGAACTCCTGCAACCCTGCCTTCATCGAAATCGGCCAGCGGCTGGGACTGGAGAAATTCCAGGAATACTTCAAGGCCTTCGGCATGACCGAGGCCACCGGCATTGATCTGCCCGGAGAGGAATCCGGCCTGAACTGGGGCAGCGATATGGGGATCGTGGACCTGGCCGTGGCCTCCTTCGGCCAGCGCTTCACCGTTACCCCCCTGCAGATGATTACCGCCTTTTCCTCTGTGATCAATGGCGGCAATCTGTATCAGCCCTACGTGGTGCAGTCGGTGTCCGACTCCAACGGCACCGTGATTCAGAGCAGCGAGCCCACCCTGGTGCGCCAGGTGGTCAGCCAGGAGACCAGCAGACGGGCCAGAACCATCCTGGAGAGCGTGGTCACCGAGGGCGGCGGCATCAACGCCTACCAGGCGGGCTACCGCATCGGCGGCAAGACCGGTTCCTCCGAGGTGGGCCTGGAGGATGACCACACCCTGGTATCCTTCATGGGCTTTGCCCCCGCCGATGATCCCAAGGTCATTGTGCTGCTGGCCTATGACCGGCCCAAGGCCAACGCCCCCCACAGCAACTACTGTACCACCGGCGTCTACATCGGCGGCGGCAGTATGGCCGCACCCAAGGCCGGTGAGCTCATCGCCCAGATTCTGGACTACATGGGCGTGGAAAAGCAGTATGACGAGTCGGAGTCCGCGGCCGTGGATGTGACCACTCCCTCTGTGACGGGGATGACGGTGGCTGACGCGGAAAAGCGGCTGAAAAACCAGAACCTGACCTACCGTACGGTGGGCGAAGGGGAGACGGTAACCTCCCAGGTGCCCAGCGCCTGGGCGGCGGTTCCCAGTGGATCCACGGTTGTGCTGTACCTGGGTGACGCCCAGCCGGAGGCGACGGGTACGGTGCCCAACGTGGTGGGTATGAGCTATGAGTCGGCGAAAAATGCCTTGGAGCGGGCCGGCTTCTTCATGCGGGCCAGCGGCACCAACACCTATTATACCAACGCATCCAAGGCACAGAGCCAGAGCATCGCAGCCGGAGAGACGGCGGACATCGGTACGGTGATCAACGTCCAGTTCGTCACCACGGTGGAGGAAGGCTCGGCGGATATCGAGTGGATCAATTAGATCCTGGCCTGTGAAATGTAGATAGAATGAAATTGCACCCGTGAGGGGTGACCATCATGAAGCTGCGCGATGTTTTAGCCGGCGTCCCCCTCACGGGGGCATTTGAGTACCTGGACATGGAAATAAATTCCATATCCTATGACAGCAGGACGGTCCGTTCGGGAGGGTTGTTTGTAGCTCTGCCTGGGGAAAAGACCGATGGCGGGCTATATATCCGGGAGGCCATGGAACGGGGAGCGGCGGCGGTGGTGTGCCGCACAGCACCGGAAGAGGATGGACCGTGGATCGTGACGCCCGATCCCCGTCTGGCCCTGGCGCTGATTTCCGCCAACTGGTTCGGCCGCCCGGGAGAGGAACTGACCCTGATCGGGGTGACGGGCACCAACGGAAAGACCACCACCACCTGCCTGATCAAGGGAATGCTGGAGCGGGCAGTCCCGGCCAAGGTAGGGCTGATCGGCACCATTGAGAATTGGGTGGGGGAGCGCAGTCTCCCAGCTCAGCGTACGACACCGGAAAGCTATGAGGTGCAGCGGCTGCTGCGGCAAATGGCGGATGAGGGCTGCACCCATGTGGTGATGGAGATTTCCTCTCACGCCCTGGTGCAGCACCGGGTGGCAGGTCCGGAGTTTGCGGTCGGGGTGTTTACCAACCTGACCCAGGATCATCTGGATTACCACCACACCATGGAGGAGTACCGTGCAGCCAAGGGCCTGCTGTTCCGCCAGTGCCGCCGGACGGTGGTCAATCTGGACGATGAGGCGGGGCGCTGGTACCGGGACAACCAGGTGCCGGAGGCCTTTACCTACTCGGAGAACAAGGATCAGGCGGATCTGACGGCGAAGAACATCCGTCTTTTTCCCAGTCATGTGGAGTTTGAGGCGGTATGCCGTCAGGGCATCCGGCGGATCCATCTGCCCATACCGGGGGGATTTACCATTTACAACGGGCTGGCGGCGCTGTCCTGCGGACTGTGTCTGGGTCTGGGGTTGGAGGAGATGGCTGCCGCCCTTCGCTCGGCCAAGGGCGTAAAGGGGCGTGTGGAGGTGGTGCCCACCCCCACGGCGTACACGGTGCTCATCGACTATGCCCATAGCCCCAACGCCTTGGAGAATGTTCTTATGACGGCCAGGGATTTTACAGCCGGGCGGCTGATCTGCCTGTTCGGGTGCGGCGGCGACCGGGACCGGGGGAAGCGGCCCCTGATGGGAGAGGTGGTCAGAGCCATGGCGGACGTGGCGGTCATCACCTCTGACAACCCCCGCACGGAGGACCCCTGGGCCATTATTCAGGATATTCTGGTTGGGATGTCCGGCCGGGGCGGTGAGATCCACATTGAACCCCATCGGCCTACCGCCATTCGCTGGGCCCTGTCCCAGGGACGGCCGGGGGATGTGATTGTTCTGGCGGGAAAGGGGCACGAGACTTACCAGGAGATTCATGGGGTGAAATATCCCATGGATGAGCGGGAAATCGTGGCGGATTACTTTTCGTCGGCCCATAAGAAAATCCGGGAAAGGGCTGGAAATGCGCCTGCCGGTATAGTATAATACCAAATTACCTATGAGAAAGCAGGCCGGGCATCCCCCGGAACCAAACAGACATACAAAGAGGAGGCTGCCTTTTCGGAAACGGGCAGCTTCCCAGACAACGGGCACCTGGAGGTTTCAAAGATGTTGTATATCCTCAGTTTTATCGTCGCCTTTGGCGTGACGGCCATCATCGGACAGATTTTGATTCCGGTGCTTCGCCGGATCAAGGCAGGACAGTCCATCCGGGAGGATGGGCCCACCTGGCACATGTCCAAACAGGGCACCCCCACCATGGGAGGCATCATGTTCATCGTGGGAATGGGCGTGGCCGTCTTCGTGGCGGGATGGGAGTGGTTTGCCCACGGGATATACAACCACCTGTTTGTATTCCTGTTCGCCCTGGTTTTCGGCGCCATCGGCATTGTGGATGATTTCCAGAAGCTGCGCCACAAGGCCAACGAGGGACTGACCGCGCCTCAGAAGTTCCTGCTTCAGCTGGCGGCGTCCATCGTGTTCGTGCTGCTGCTCCGCAACGAGGGCTATCTCACCCCCGACCTGTATATCCCCTTCCTGAACATCGAGATCGTGGGCATTCCCTGGATCGTCTACATGGTCTTTGCTGCCTTTGTCATGGTGGCCACCGTCAACGCGGTGAATCTGACCGATGGTGTGGACGGCCTGGCCACCGGCGTGACCATTCCGGTGATGCTGTGCTATGTGGCTGTGTCCGCCTGGTACGGCCGCAGCGATCTCACCGTGGCGGCTGCCGCCCTGGCCGGCGGACTGTCTGCCTTCCTGATCTACAACTTCCATCCCGCCAAGGTATTCATGGGCGATACCGGCTCCCTGTTTCTGGGAGGCGCCGTGTGCGGGATGGCATTTGCCCTGGATCTGCCCCTGCTGATTCCCATTGTGGGCCTGATCTA
Organism: uncultured Oscillospiraceae bacterium; assembly: GCA_944387225.1. Classification (GTDB taxonomy): domain Bacteria; phylum Bacillota; class Clostridia; order Oscillospirales; family Oscillospiraceae; genus Lawsonibacter. The sequence goes on from CALXDY010000028.1 coordinate 15,160, forward strand.
TGTGCTGGAGACCCTGTCTGATATCATTCAGGTAGCTTATTTCAAAAAGACCGGCGGCAAGCGGTTTTTCCGCATGGCCCCCCTCCACCATCACTTCGAGATGGGAGGATGGAGCGAGACCAAGCTGTTCTGTGTCTTTTCCGGAGTTACCCTGGTACTGTGCGTGCTGGGATTCTGGGGCGTGATGTACCGCTACCCCATGTGATGGTTTGCTGCCGACGGCTGAGAGGAGGCGGTTGAATGGCCCGAAAGCCAAAACGTGATTTGACTGTGGAGGAGCAGCTGGCCCGTGGGCCGCTGGATCTGCCCTTTACCATGCTGGTGCTGATGTTGTTAGGCATCGGCCTGATTATGATGTTTTCCGCCTCATATGCCTCGGCTTACTATGAAAACGGCGATCCCATGGTGTATATCAAGCGGCAGGCGATTCTGGGCGCCCTCGGCGTGGCCGCCATGTATGTGGTGTCCAAGATCAATTACCAGACCTTCCGGTGGATGGCCATGCCCGCCCTGGTGGGATCTGTGATCCTGCTGCTGCTGGTATTTACCCCTCTGGGCGTCAGCCACAACGGCGCCCGGCGCTGGCTGCGGGTGGGCGTGGAGTTCCAGCCGTCAGAGCTGGCAAAGATCGCGGTCATTCTGTTTTTTGCCGCCAGACTGTGTAAACGGGACACGGAGAAGCGCAAACGGTACACCAACCGCACCCTTACCGGGCGCACCCTGAACCGGTTGGAGTATATCGGTTTCCTGGAACTGGTGCCCTACGCGGCCATTCTGGGCGTCATCGGTATTCTTATGCTGAAGCAGCCTCACATGTCGGGCACCATCCTGGTGATGGCCGGCGGAGCGGCGGTGCTGTTCGCCGCCGGCATCCATCTGGGCTGGTTTATCGGCGGCGGCCTGTTTGCCGGGCTGGGCCTGTGGATCATCATCGCCAGCACCGACTACATGACCGCCCGTATCAATCTGTGGCTGGACCCGTGGGCCGACGCCCAGGGCTCCGGCTACCAGACCATTCAGTCTCTGCTGGCCATGGGCTCCGGCGGACTGCTGGGCCGGGGCTTGGGCAACAGTATGCAGAAGCTGCTGTATATTCCCGAGCCGGAAAATGACTTTGTATTCCCCATCGTGGTGGAAGAGCTGGGCTTTGTGGGCGGAGCCGTGGTGCTCATTCTCTTCGCTTTGCTGATCCTGCGGGGCTACTGGCTGGCCCTCCACGCCCGGGACAAATTCGGCGCGCTGACCATTGTGGGCATTATCACCCTGCTGGCCACCCAGGTGTTCCTGAACATCGGTGTGGTGACCAACCTGATTCCCAATACCGGCATCTCCCTGCCCTTCTTCAGCTACGGCGGTACCGCCTTGATGATCCAGCTGGCGGAGATGGGTATGGTGCTGAGCATATCCCGTCAGATCCCGGCACCGAGAAACGAATGAAAGCACCCTAAGACTTGAGGTGGTTGAATGAATATCCTGTTTACCTGCGGCGGCACCGCCGGACATGTGAATCCCGCTGTGGCCCTGGCCCGTATTTTTCAGCAGCGGCACCCCGGCTGCCGGATCCTGTTTGTGGGAGCGGACGGCGGTATGGAGACCCGTCTGGTACCCAAGGAGGGATACCAGATCGAGACGGTGACCATTACCAACTTCCATCGTTCTCTGGCTCCTGCCGATATTGCCCACAATCTGGGCACCCTGTGGAACATGCAGCGGTCCAAAGGTCAGGCACGCCGCATCCTGGACAGCTTCCGGCCTGACCTGGTGGTGGGAACCGGGGGTTACGCCTCCTACCCTGTGGTAAATGAGGCGGCCAAACGAGGGATCCCCACCGCGGTACACGAGGCCAACGCCGTTCCCGGTGTGACCACCAAGGCCCTTTCCAAAGTGGTGGACCGGGTGATGGTGGGCTTTGAGGAGAGCCGCAGCCACTACGACCACCCGGAGCGGGTGGTGGTGACCGGAACCCCGGTGCGGGGCGCGTTTTTCGACTATACCCGCCAGCAGGCCCGGGAGAAGCTGGGCCTGACCGATGACCGGCCCCTGCTGCTGACCTACTGGGGATCTCTGGGGGCCCGGGTGATGAACCGGTACACCCTGGATCTGATCCAGCAGGAGTGCCTTCAGGGCGGTCCCTTCCACCACATCCACGGAGCCGGGCGGGACTACGCCTGGATGCAGGAGGAGCTTCTCCGCCGGGGTTTACACCTGGAGGAAAACGGGGTGGAGGTACGGGAGTATATTTACGACATGCCTCTGGTGATGGCCGCTGCTGATCTGGTGATCTGCCGGGCGGGAGCGTCCACCATTTCGGAGTTGACCGCCATCGCCAAGCCCTCCATTTTGGTGCCCTCCCCCAATGTCACGGCTAACCACCAGGAGAAAAACGCCCGGGTGCTGGCTGACCAGGGGGCGGCGGTGCTGATGCTGGAGTCCGATTGCAGCGGCGAAGCTCTGTATCAGCAGGCAGCGCAGCTGCTGCAGGATCCTCAGCGCCGGGACGCCATGATCCGCGCCATCACCGCTGTGGCGGTACCCGACGCGGGAGAGAAGATCTATCAGACCCTGCGGGAGCTGCTTCCCTGAGGAAATGGGCCTGTTTGGTGCCCAGAAGAGATGATTTGGCATAGGATGGCCTGAATCCAACGGGATTGGAGGCGATCCTATGTATCAATTGGAAATAGCGGGCGGTCACCCCCTGCGGGGGGAGCTGCCTGTTCAGGGGGCGAAAAACAGCGTACTGCCTATTTTGACGGCGGTTTTGCTGGCTCCCGGGGAAAGTGTGATCCATAACTGCCCTGACCTGAGCGATGTGGCCGCAACCCTGGAAATTCTGCGGGGGTTGGGCTGTTCCGTCCGCCGGGAGGGCGACACCGTGACGGTGGATGCCGCCGGACTGACGGGAGCGTCCGTTTCCAGGCAGCTGATGGAGGAGATGCGCTCTTCCGTGCTCTTTCTGGGTGCACTGCTGGGGCGGCTGGGTCAGGCGGAGTTGTCCTACCCAGGCGGCTGCCAGCTGGGGCCCAGACCCATTGATCTGCATCTGGCGGCCTTGCGGAGCCTGGGTGCGGAGATTCGGGAGGAGCAAGGCCTGCTTATGGCCGATGTGGGGACTGGTCTGCGGGGACGCACCGTCTGCCTGCCCACCCCAAGTGTGGGCGCGACGGAAAATGTGATGCTGGCCGCCTGCGGCGCCCGGGGCGTCACCACTCTGGTGGGAGCGGCCAGGGAGCCGGAGATCGTGGATCTTCAGGGGCTGCTCAACCGCATGGGCGGGGAGGTCCGGGGGGCCGGCGGTTCCGTGATCCAGATCCGGGGCGGGCGGCCCCTTCACCCGACCGAATATACCGTAATGAGCGACCGGATCGCCGCGGCCACCTATCTGTGTGCCGCCGCGGCGGCAGGAGGAGCGATTCGGCTGACGGCGGTGGAGCCGGGCAGCCTGACGGCGGTGCTCAGCTGCCTGGAAGAGGGCGGATGCCGGATCCGGACCGGACGGCAGAGAATCGATCTGGTATGTCGCCGGCCCTTCGGCGGTCTGCGTACGGTGCGGACCGCACCCTACCCCGGGTTTCCCACGGACGCGCAGCCCCTTCTGATGGCGGCGCTGGCGGCGGGGCAGGGAACCACCATGATTGAGGAAAACCTCTTTGACAACCGGTACCGCCATGTGGATGAGCTGGCCCGAATGGGGGCGGATATCCGCTTATCCGGACGGGTGGCGGTGGTGACCGGCCAGCCCCTCCACGCCGCGCCGGTGTGCAGCACCGACCTGCGGGGCGGGGCGGCGCTGGCTGTAGCGGCTCTGGCGGCGGAAGGAACCAGCCGGATCGGCGGTCTGGGGTACATTCAGCGGGGCTATCAGAACCTGCAGGGGGATCTGTCTCGACTTGGGGCGGAGGTCCGGTTGGTGGAAGAGGCTCCGGAGCTTTTACGGAAAGGACAGGAGAGAACCTATGGCGTCGGCACGAAGAAACCGAAAACGGAAGCGGAGACGCAGCCGGCTCAGCGGGCTGTTTAAGCTGCTGGCCGTAGGGGCGCTGGTGGCTGCGGCCACCATTGGCGCCACGGTGTTTTTTCAGGTAGAGACGCTGGCTGTGACCGGAAACCAGCGCTATACCCAGGAGGAGATCATCGCCGCTTCCGGGGTGGAGCTGGGGGATAACCTGTTTTGGATCAATAAGTATGAGATTGAAGAGAGCATCCGCCAGCAGCTGCCCTATATCGGAACCATTGAAATCCATCGGGGACTGCCCAGTACTCTGACCTTCGCTGTGGAGGAATGGGAGGCGGTGGCCCGGGTGGAGGTTTACAGCGACCCCACTCCTCAGCTCCAGGAAGAAGGGAATACGGAGGAAGATACGGCTGAGGAGGCGGAGACGGAGACCGCTGTCCGGTCAGACGTCCCCTGGCTCATCAGCAGGACCGGACGGCTGCTGGAGCAGGCCGGAGATTCGTCCGGCGGTATCTCCGTGACGGGTCTGACCATTTTGTCCCCCCAGGCCGGGACGGACATGGCGGTGCCTCAAAGCCAGACGGACCGGTTGGCCCACCTGGTGGAGCTGCTGGGTGTGCTTCAGGAGGAAGGGATGATGGATCAGGTCTCCGCAGTCGATCTGACCCACGCTACCTGGATGGAACTGCGCTACCGGGAGAATTTCCTGGTGAAGCTCCCGCTGCAGGAGGACATGACCCGGCTGGTTCGTCTGATGGCGGCTGCGGTGGATGATACCATCCATACCAGAGGGGAACAGGTCACGGGAACCATGGACTTGACCCAGAGCAATTTTGACGCAATTTTCCATGCAGACAGTGAATAAAAAAACATCCTTTTCCGGCATTTTCTCTTGACCTGCCTGGGAAAGCGAGCTACAATGAATCTATCTATAGAAAAAGTGTCTCTCCCCGGAGTACGCGCCGGGGCGTGTGGATTTTACATTTAGGAGGAGCTGCTATGGCTTTCGGATTGGACATGGGTCCTGACAGCGTGGTAAATATCAAAGTGATCGGCGTGGGCGGCGGCGGAAACAACGTGGTCAACCGAATGGTTCGCACGGGAACCAAGGGCGTTGACTTCATCGCCGTCAACACGGATAAGCAGGCCCTGTCCGTCTCGGCCGCTACATTCAAAATTCAGATCGGTGAGAAGCTGACCAGCGGCCAGGGCGCCGGCTCCAACCCTGAGGTAGGCCGTAAGTCCGCCGAGGAAAGCCGCACGCAGATCTCCAAGGCTCTGGAGGACGCCGACATGGTGTTCATCACCGCCGGTATGGGCGGCGGCACCGGCACCGGCGCGGCTCCCATTGTGGCGGACATCGCCAAGGAAATGGGCATTCTGACCGTAGGCGTGGTTACCAAGCCCTTCCGCTTCGAGGGCATGCGTCGGATGAAGCAGGCTGAGGGCGGCATCACGGAGCTGAGAACCAAGGTGGACTCCCTGGTTATCATCCCCAATGAGCGGCTGAAGCTGGCCACGGACCAGAAGATCACCATGCTCAACGCATTTGAAATCGCTGATGATGTGCTGCAGCAGGCGGTGCAGTCCATCTCCGACCTGATCAAGAACACCGGCTTCATCAACCTGGACTTTGCCGACGTGTCCGCGGTGATGAAGGATGCCGGCCGGGCTCATATGGGCGTTGGCCGGGCGGCCGGAAAGAACAAGGCGGAGGAGGCTGCCAAGATGGCCATTTCCAGCCCCCTGCTGGAGACCTCCATCAACGGCGCCAAGGGCGTGCTGATCAACGTTACCGGCTCGGTGGACATCGGGCTGGAAGAGGTGGAGACCGCTGCCAACCTGGTGCAGGATGCGGCTCACCCCGACGCCAACATCATCTTCGGCGCCACCTTTGACGAATCCCTGGAGGACGAACTGCGGGTGACGGTAATTGCCACCGGCTTCGACGAGAAGGAGGAGGCGGCAGCCCCCATGGCGGAGCGGCCCTTCACCGCCGCCGGTGCCAAGGTGGGGGAGCGCAAGGCTGAGCCTTCTTCTATCCCCGTGTCCGACAGCCCGGCCGCCGCTGAGGCCCAGCCCCAGCCAGAGCCCGAAAAGTCCAGCGTAAGCGATGACGACTGGGATCTGCTGGAGCGGATTTTCAGCCGGAAGCGGTAACCGGGAACGGAATTATTGTATGTATGATGCAGAGGCCCCAGACCAGTTTGGTCCGGGGCCTCTGTTTTTGGATTACTCTTCCACCACAATGGCGTGGACGGGGCAGCTTTCCGCCGCCTCCCGCACCAGGCCCTCCTGATCGGGGTAGATCTCGTCTCTGGCAGCGGCTACCCCTTCCTCCGTCATCAGAAAGACGCCGGAGCACATACAGGTACACAGGGCGCAGCCCACACAGGAATCGTTGACATGAACCTTCAAGGATCGTTTCCTCCTTTCTGCTGATGGTAACCAGTGTGCCCGCATGCGGGGACAATCATCCGGGAAACTGGAGGAAACGGAGAGGGAACAGGGGAAAAATTGCGCGTCTTCTCACAGAATTTCCTATTGACGGGGAAATTCCCCTATGCTATAATTTCAAATTGCGGTGGTAGGGGACGGAGTCCCTTTTACCCGATGAAACAACCCTGAATATCAGGGGAGAGGAGGGCGCCGAGATGCTGGAAGAGCTGAAGCAGGCCCACAAAGTGGTGGGTGCCAAGCAGACCCGCCGTGCCCTGCGGGACGGACGGGCCAAGAAGATCTTTATCGCAAAGGACGCCGACCCCCGGATCCTGCAGCCCCTGGTACAGGAGGCGGTTCGCACCGGCGTGCGCCTGGAGCAGGCGGACACGATGAAGCAGCTGGGCGAGGCCTGCGGCATCGCCATTGGAGCCGCGATTGCCGCCGTCATTTAAATTTTTTGGTTTTAGCAGAATAAGGTCCCCTTATTTTGTTAAAATAAATACCATGCCCCACAAGGGCAACCCATGAGAAAGGAGGAAAATCATGCCTACTTTTAATCAGCTGGTCCGCAAGGGCCGCGAGCAGGTGACCTACAAGTCCACTTCTCCCGCCCTCCAGCACGGCCTGAACACCCTGAAGAATCGTCAGACCGATCTGCCTTCTCCCCAGAAGAGAGGTGTCTGCACCGCGGTTCGTACTTCTACTCCTAAGAAGCCTAACTCCGCTCTGCGTAAGATCGCTCGTGTGCGTCTGACCAACGGCTATGAGGTCACCGCCTACATTCCCGGTGTCGGCCACAACCTGCAGGAGCACTCCGTGGTTATGATCCGCGGCGGTCGTGTTAAGGACCTCCCCGGTGTGCGTTACCACATCATCCGCGGCACTCTGGATACCCAGGGCGTCAACGGCCGGATGCAGTCTCGCTCCAAGTACGGCGCCAAGCGCCCCAAGGCCGGCAAGAAGTAAGATTTTTGTCCCGGCAGCCGCTGAGAAAAAGCGGTGTATCCTCCGGTTGATCCGGATTTGAATTGCATTGTGCGTTTGTGCAAGGCAATCGGCCTTGCCGAGCGTTTATTCCATAGATATATGGGTAGACCTCGGACAGGCATTACACAAACTGCTCCGCAGTTTGAGTACCTATGATTTCTAATTATATTAAGAAGGAGGGAAGCAAAGTGCCCAGAAGAGGAAATGTACCCAAGCGGGAGGTTCTGCCCGATCCGCTGTATAACTCCGTTTTGGTTACCAAGCTTACCAACAGCATCATGCTGGATGGCAAGAAGGGCGTGGCTCAGAAGGTGGTCTACGGTGCCTTCGACATCATCAAGGAGAAGACTGGCAAGGAGCCCATGGAGGTTTATACCCAGGCTCTTGAGAACATCATGCCCTCCCTGGAGGTCAAGGCCCGTCGTGTGGGCGGCGCTACCTACCAGGTGCCTATCGAGGTTCGTCCCGAGCGGCGTCAGACCCTGGGTCTGCGCTGGCTGACCAGCTACGCCCGCAGCCGTGGTGAGAAGACCATGAAGGAGCGTCTGGCCGGTGAGATCATGGATGCCGCCAACAACCTGGGTGGCGCCGTGAAGAAGCGCGAGGACACCCACAAGATGGCTGAGTCCAACAAGGCGTTCGCTCACTACCGCTGGTAATTTAAAAGGAGACGTGCAGTATGCCTAGAAAAGTTACCTTAGAGAATACCAGAAATATCGGTATCATGGCGCACATCGACGCCGGCAAGACCACCACCACCGAGCGTATCCTCTACTACACCGGCGTGAACTACAAGATCGGTGAGACCCATGAGGGCAACGCCACCATGGACTGGATGGTGCAGGAGCAGGAGCGTGGTATCACCATTACCTCCGCTGCTACCACCTGCTACTGGAAGGGAACCAAGAATCAGTTCCCCCAGACCCGTCTGAACATCATCGACACTCCGGGCCACGTGGACTTCACCGTGGAGGTGGAGCGCTCTCTGCGCGTGCTGGACGGCTCCGTTACCGTCATGTGCGCCAAGGGCGGCGTGGAGCCCCAGTCTGAGACTGTGTGGCGTCAGGCGGATAACTATCGCGTGCCCCGCATGATCTACGTCAACAAGATGGACATCATGGGCGCCGACTTCTATCACGTCCTGGACATGATCCACGACCGTCTGAAGTGTAACGCTGTGCCTATCCAGCTGCCCATCGGCTCCGAGGATACCTTTAAGGGCATCATTGACCTGGTTGAGATGGACGCCGACGTCTACTACGACGAGCTGGGCAAGGACATGCGTGTTGAGCCCATCCCCGAGGATATGATGGAGCTGGCTCAGGAGTACCGCACCAAGCTGCTGGACGCCTGCGCCGACATCGACGAGGAGATCATGATGCTGGTTCTGGAGGAGCAGGAAGTTCCCCAGGATATGATCCGCCGTGCCATCCGTAAGGGCACCATCGACAACGTGATGGTTCCCGTGGTCTGCGGTACCTCTTACCGCAACAAGGGTGTGCAGAAGCTGCTGGACGCCATCGTGGACTATCTGCCCTCTCCTCTGGATATCCCCGCCATTCAGGGCGTCAATCCCGAGACCGAGGAGGAGGACTGCCGTCACGCCGACGACAATGCGCCTTTCTCCGCTCTGGCCTTCAAGATCGCTACCGATCCCTTTGTGGGCCGTCTGTCCTTTGTGCGCGTGTACTCCGGTGTTCTGAATACCGGCACCAGCGTGCTCAACTCCACCAAGAACCAGAAGGAGCGCATCGGCCGTATCCTGCAGATGCACGCCAACCATCGTGAGGACATCGAGTGCTGCTACGCCGGCGACATCGCCGCCGTGGTCGGCCTGAAGAACTCCACCACCGGCGACACCCTGTGTGATCCCGATCACCCCATCATTCTGGAGTCCATGGAGTTCCCCGAGCCTGTTATCCGCGTGGCCATCGAGCCCAAGACCAAGGCTGGTCAGGAGAAGATGGGCCTGGCTCTGGTGAAGCTGGCCGAGGAGGATCCTACCTTCAAGACCTACACCGATGAGGAGACCGGCCAGACCATCATCGCCGGCATGGGCGAGCTCCATCTGGAGATCATTGTCGACCGTCTGCTGCGTGAGTTCAAGGTGGAAGCCAACGTGGGCGCGCCTCAGGTTGCCTACAAGGAGACCATCAAGAAGACCGTGGAGCAGGATACCAAGTATGCCCGTCAGTCCGGTGGTAAGGGCCAGTACGGCCACTGCCGCATCACCGTTGAGCCCAATGAGCCTGGTAAGGGCTATGAGTTCATCAACGAGATCACCGGCGGCGTCATCCCCAAGGAGTATATCCCTGCTATCGACGCCGGTATTCAGGGCGCCATGCAGTCCGGTGTACTGGCTGGCTATCCTGTGGTTGACGTCAAGGTTCACCTGACCTTCGGCTCCTACCACGAGGTCGACTCCTCTGAGATGGCCTTTAAGATTGCCGGTTCTATGGCCTTTAAGGAGGCCTGCAAGAAGGCTTCTCCCTGCCTGCTGGAGCCCATGATGAAGGTGTCCGTCATTGTTCCTGACGAGTACCTGGGCAACGTCATCGGCGACCTGAACAGCCGCCGTGGCCAGATTCAGGGTCAGGAGAGCCGCTCCGGCGCCATGCAGGTGGATGCTCTGGTGCCTCTGGCCAACATGTTTGGCTACGCCACCGACCTGCGCTCCTCTACTCAGGGCCGCGGCCAGTACTCCATGGAGCCCCACAGCTATGTGGAGATTCCCAAGAGCATTGCCGATAAGATCATCGCTGAGCGGGGACGCAATCAGGACTAAGTTTTTCACGCGATTTCCGTCCCAGACGGAAATGGGGCTTGCATTTACAGGTGGAATAGGATAAAATAAACCCGATATGCAAGCACCCGGTTTCTCAATTTATGCAGAAATGCACCATAAGGAGGAAATTCAAATGGCTAAGCAGAAATTTGAACGCACCAAGCCCCATGTCAACATCGGCACCATCGGCCACGTTGACCACGGTAAGACCACTCTGACCGCCGCCATCACCAAGTACCTGGCTATGCAGGGCGGTGCTGACTACACCGATTACAGCTCCATCGACAAGGCTCCCGAGGAGCGCGAGCGCGGCATCACCATCAACACCGCTCACGTTGAGTATGAGACCGCTGCCCGTCACTATGCTCACGTTGACTGCCCGGGCCACGCCGACTATATCAAGAACATG